>JAFSBG010000062.1 GCA_017441945.1 Clostridia bacterium | reverse complement strand
TCCTTATGAACATCAAGATGGTTAGGGGAAAGGTTTGTGATAACTGCAATGTCAGGAGACTTCTTCATAGTCATAAGCTGGAAGGAAGAAAGTTCAACAACTGCAACATGGGATTCTCTCATGCTGAACACTTTATCAATCAGCGGAGTGCCGATATTACCGCCGATATGAACAGTTTTACCCTGTTTTTTAAGCATTTCGGCAATAAGAGTAGTTGTGGTTGTTTTGCCGTCAGAACCTGTTACAGCTATGATAGGACAAGGGCACAAATCAAAGAAAAGTTCCATTTCAGACATGAGAACTGCGCCTTTTTCCTGAGCTTTTACAATCTGAGGGAGATCAGGGCGCATGCCCGGTGTGCGGAAAATATAGTCTGCATCTATATGATCAAGATAGTCCTTGCCGAGAACACAAGGAACATTGTGATGGAAAAGTTCATCCTTGATTTTCTTGTCGATTTTGTCTTCGGTTTTTTTGTCAAAACCGGTTACTGTTGCGCCAAAATGAACAAGAACGCGCATAAGAGGCATGTTGGAAATGCCGAGACCTAATATACTTACGGTTTTTCCGTAGAGATTATCAATGAAATCGTTGGAAATCATCATCATTCCTCCTAATTTAATAGCATTAACTATATATAATATATATTTATTTCAAGATTATGTCAATATCTATTTGACTTTTTGATAAAAAACAAGTATAATAATTAGAGAGCAAGCTGTGCAGCCGCGTGTGCCTGTCCGAAAGGTGGCACATGAGGAAAGTCCGAGCTTCCAGGGCAAGGATAGTTGATAACGTCAACCGGGGGTGACCCTAGGACGAGTGCAACAGAGAGATACCGCCTGACTTGTCAGGTAAGGGTGGAAACGTGAGGTAAGAGCTCACGGGGCGCTATGGTGACATAGGGCTTATGTAAACTCTATCCGAAGCAACACCGCATAAATGCTGAGTTAAATCTCAAGACCGGCCCGGTCGCATAGAGGTGGCTTGAGGCATATGGCGACATATTGTCCAGATAGATGGCTGCATTTAACAGAACTCGGCTTACAGGCTTGCTCTTTTATTATGCTATCAGGAAATGGAAATATAAACATGACAGACATCAATATTCTTGCGAAAAAGGCTGAGGAAAAGGCGAAGCCTTTTTTTGAAAGAGTGGACGAAATTGCATTTTATAACACTCAGAAAGTGTTGGATGCATTCAAGAAATTCAGAGTACAGGAAAGCTGTTTCGGCGCAAGTACCGGCTATGGCTATGACGACAAGGGCCGCGATGCTATCGAAAATATCTATGCTGAAGTTTTCGGCGCAGAAAAGGCTATTGTAAGACAGATATTTGTAAATGGCACACACACTATTGGTTGTGCCATGTTTTCGTGTGTAAAAACAGGTGATTTATTTGTTTCAGCAACAGGCGATGTTTATGACACACTCCAGACTGTAACAGGTCAGCGAGGCGCTATCGGCGGTACATTTGCAGATTACGGCATCGATTATAAGGCTGTTCCACTCAAGGGTGGTAAGCCGGATGTTCCTGCTATCAGGGAAGCTGTTGCAGATAAGCGCACAAAGGGTGTATTTATCCAGCGTTCAAGAGGATATGGCGACAGAATCACACTTTCATGTGAAATGATCGGTGAGCTTGTCAAGGAAATCAGAAGTGTAAATCCTGACGTATGTATTATCGTTGACAACTGCTATGGCGAATTCTGTGAAAAGGTTGAGCCGCTTGCTTATGGCGCAGACCTCATCTGTGGATCTCTTATCAAAAATCCGGGCGGCGGACTTGCACAGACAGGCGGTTATATCGCTGGTAAGGCTGAGTACGTTGAACGTGCCGCATACAGAATGACCGTTCCGGGAATCGGTGGCGAGTGCGGAGCCACACTCGGACAGAACAGAAATATGCTTCAGGGCTTTTTCATGGCCCCGCATATTACAGCACAGGCACTTAAGACGGGGATTTTTGCAAGTGCAATACTTTCTGAGCTTGGCTTTGAAGTTTCGCCAACATTCGACGAGACAAGATATGATATAATACAGACAATAAGATTCGGCGAAGCACAGCCTGTCCTCGATTTCTGCAGAGGTATTCAGTGGGGTAGTCCTGTCGACAGCTTTGTAACACCTATCGGATGGGATATGCCGGGGTATGATTGCGAAGTTGTTATGGCGGCAGGCGCTTTTGTTTCTGGTTCATCCATTGAGCTTTCATGTGATGCTCCGCTCAGACCACCGTATATTGCATATATGCAGGGCGGACTTACTTATGAAGCAGGTAAGCTTGGCGTTATGTCGGCTGTTAGTGAAATTATCAAGGGTAAATAAGTGAGAATTTTAGGTATAGACCCCGGTTACGCAACTGTGGGTTATGGACTTCTTGATTGGGATGGCAAGCATTTTTCTCTTGTGGGATATGGTGCTATCATAACAAAACCGGGCATAGATATATCGATAAGACTTTGCGAGATTCACAACGATCTTTCTCAGCTTATCGAGCAGTTTCAGCCTGATGAAATTGCCATTGAAGAATTGTTCTTCAATACAAACCAGAAAACTGTTATCCAGGTAGGTCAGGCAAGAGGTGTTCTTTTACAATGCTGTGCAAGCCACGGCATAATTCCTGTTGAATATACTCCGTTGCAGGTAAAGCAGGCGGTGGTAGGATACGGCAGAGCTGAAAAGAGGCAGGTTATGGAAATGACAAGAGCAATTCTCAAACTTGCGAAAATACCAAGACCTGACGATGCGGCTGACGCATTGGCGCTGGCTATATGTCATGCTCATTCGAGAAAAAACAATAATAAACTGGGTAATTTTATATAGGTGATTTATGTTTTATTACATCAGCGGAAAAGCGGAGATCGTCGAGCCTAATCTTGTGGTTGTCGATGTAAACGGTGTTGGTTACGCTTTAAATACTTCGCTTAACACTTCTGCGTCTGTCAAAAGAGGCAGCAATGTAAAATTATATACATATATGAATGTCAAAGAAGACATTTTTGAAATTTATGGATTTTCTTCGCAGGAAGAACTGGCGTTTTTCAAGCAGCTTATCTCGATTTCTGGTGTAGGTGTAAAAGCGGCGGTTGCTATTCTTTCTGTGGCTTCGCCAAGCCAGCTTTCGCTTGCTATCATCACTGGTGAAGAAAAGGTGATAACTCAGGCAAATGGCGTTGGCAAGAAGATCGCTCAGCGAATCATTCTCGAGCTTCGCGATAAAATTGCCAAAAGTCAGAGTACATTCACAGGCGGCGCTAAAGGCATTCCTGCATCAAAGATTGCAATGCCTGTCAGCGACCTTGAAGATGCTCTTGCTGCGCTTGAAGTTCTCGGTTATCAGCGCGCTGTTATAATGCAGGTGCTTGATGGAGAACAGCTTGACGGCAGAGATACTGAAGATATAATCAGAATCGCACTTAAAAAATTGATGTAGACGGGAGGGATAATAATTGGCAATTGAGTTTCAGACACAGGAACAGCAGGATGACAGAATAATCAGCAAACACCTGACAACAGAAGACGATAATGAAAATGTGCTGAGACCGAAAACCCTCAGCGAGTATGTGGGTCAGGAAAAAGCCAAGGACAATCTTTCTGTTTATATAGATGCAGCCAAGATGAGAAACGAACCGCTCGACCATGTTCTTCTTTATGGTCCTCCGGGTCTTGGTAAAACAACACTTTCGGCAATTATTGCAAGTGAAATGGGTGTAAATATCAGAATCACATCAGGCCCTGCAATAGAAAAAGCCGGTGATCTGGCTGCTTTACTTACAAATCTTGAAGAAAATGATGTATTGTTCATAGATGAGATACATCGTCTTAACAGAAATGTCGAAGAAGTTCTGTATCCTGCAATGGAAGACTTTGCCATAGATATTATTATAGGCAAAGGTCCTGCAGCACGTTCTATTCGATACACTCTTCCAAAGTTCACACTTGTAGGTGCTACAACAAGAGCTGGTCAGCTCTCAGCTCCGCTGAGAGACCGCTTTGGCGTAATTGCAAAGCTTGAAATGTACACTATTGAAGAGCTTGCAAAAATTGTCACACGAAGCGCAAATATTCTCGGTATTGAAATAGAGGAAGATGGTGCTGTTGAAATTGCAAGAAGAAGCCGCGGTACGCCTCGAATCACAAATCGCCTTCTCAAGCGCACACGTGACTTTGCACAGGTGAGAGGCAACGGCATTATTACAAAGGCTATTGCCAAGATGGCGCTCAGTGCAATGGAAATTGATGAGCTTGGTCTTGACGGAGTCGACAGAAGAATGCTTGAAAGTATTATTATGAACTTCAACGGCGGTCCGGTTGGCCTTGATACGCTTGCTGCGACAATTGGCGAAGAAAGCATCACTCTTGAAGATGTTTATGAGCCTTATCTCATGCAGATAGGTTTCCTTAACAGAACTCCTCGCGGCAGATGTGCCACGATGAGAGCATACGAACATTTGGGTATCCCTTATCAGGGGCAACTTACTATATAAAAACAGGAGTTAATTATGAAATATTTTGGTACAGACGGCATCAGAGGCATAGCAAATGCAGAACTCACTCCTGATCTTGCTTACAGAACAGGTCTTGCTATGGCAACTGCACTTCTCGGCAACACAGAGGGAAGATGCAAGGTTTTCATCGGCAGAGATACACGTATTTCCGGTAATATGCTTGAATGTGCTCTCGCTGCAGGTATCTGTGCGGCAGGTGCAGATGTATATTTCCTCGGTGTTCTTCCTACGCCGGCTATCGCATATCTTACAGTAAAGCATAATGCTCAGGCTGGTGTGGTTATTTCTGCATCACATAATCCGTTTGAACACAACGGCATCAAGATTTTCGGCGGCAATGGCTTTAAGCTTTCCGACGAAACAGAAAATCTTATCGAGGAACTTATCGATAATCCGCCTGCAAATGTAAAGACGGGTGCAGATATCGGCATCACAACAAACTTCGAGCACGAAGGCGCTGAAGAATATGCTAACCATATTCTCTCTTCTGTAAAGGGTGAAGTAAAGGGTATCAAGGCTCTTATCGACTGTGCTAACGGTGCATCCAGCAATACAGCTCAGCTTATTTTCACTAAGCTCGGTGTTGACTATACACTCATCCACAATACACCAGACGGCATCAATATCAATGAAAACTGCGGCTCGACACATATCGACAAGCTTGCCGATATGGTAAAGGAAGGCGGTTATGATATCGGTATTGCGTTTGACGGCGATGCTGACAGATGCCTTATGGTAGATGAAAATGGTTCTGTTATTGATGGTGACATCATCATGGGTACACTTGCTAAATACATGAAGGAACAGGGCGTTCTCAAGGGCGGCGTAGTCGCAACTGTTATGTCTAATCTTGGCCTCCATGTATTTTTGAAGGAAAACGGAATAGATATATTGACAACAAAAGTTGGCGACCGCTATGTTCTTGAAGAAATGATCAAAAAGGGTTATAACATTGGCGGCGAACAATCCGGTCATATGATAGTTTCTGACTTTGCAACAACAGGTGATGGTCAGCTTACAGCTGTCAAGGTTCTTGAAATGCTCTCTGCTATGAATGCAAAGCCATCTGCAATGACAAACAGCATTCAGATCTATCCTCAGATCATGATCAATGTAAATGTTCCTAATGAAATCAAGAAAACAGCAGCTCAGCTTCCTGCAGTTCTTGAAGTCGCAAAGGAAATCGAAGAAGTATTCCAGGACAAGGGCAGAGTTCTTATCAGACCATCGGGCACAGAAGCAAAGGTTCGTGTAATGGTTGAAGGCAATGACCTTGAAAAGGTAAAAATGTTTGCTGAAAAGGCAGCAGAAGCAGTAAGAAAGTCAATTTAATAATATAAAAGCCCCCTTAAACGGGGGGCTTTTAACAAAAAGAAAGGAGGCAGAAAAAGTCGGTTTTATTTCAAAGCGCCGGGACTGCGAATGCAGTTGACGAGGAAGAAGGTTGGGGCAAGTCCCCTAAAATCGAAAGATTCGGCGGATGCCTTCTGCTCATACCGAAAAAGGGCATAAATGCATAGACAAAAACCTCGGGTGACTGAGGTGACAAAATATGCATATCGGTTTATAAATATAGATTTTAAGGAGAAATAATATATGTGTGGTATTGTAGGTTATGTCGGAAAGAACAATGCAGTTCCTGTAATTCTTTCCGGTCTCTATAAGCTGGAATACAGAGGATACGATTCCGCTGGTATTGCAGTTATTGAAAATGAAGCTCTCAAGGTTATCAAGACTAAGGGCAGAATCAAGGATCTTGATGCAAAGATCCAGAGCTATGGTGAAATCAATACAAATTGTGCGATCGGTCATACAAGATGGGCAACACACGGTGCACCATCTGATGTAAACTCCCATCCTCACATCAGTAAGAATGGCAGAATTGCTATCGTACATAATGGTATCATCGAAAACTTCCTCGAGCTTCGTGAAATGCTCGAAGCAAAGGGCTTTGAATTTGTCAGCCAGACAGATACAGAAGTTGTTGCTCATCTCTTTGAGCTCAACTATAAGGGCAATGCTCTTGAAGCTTTGCAGAATACAACAAAGCAGCTTCGTGGTTCCTATGCAATCGGCGTAGTTACTGCTGATGCTCCTTCTGAAATAGTTTGTGCAAGAAAGGACAATCCGCTTATCATCGGTATCGGTGAAGGCGAAAATATCCTTGGATCCGATATCCCTGCTATCATTGGTACAACTAAGAATTATATAATCCTCAATGACAATGAAACTGCAAGAGTAACTGCTGCAGGCGTAGATGTTTATAACGCACTTGGCGATAGCGTTTCCAAGGAAATTCATGTTGTTGACTGGGATATTTCTGCTGCTGAAAAGGGCGGATATGAGCATTTTATGATGAAGGAAATCTGTGAACAGGCTAAGGCTGTAAAGGATACTCTTTCTCCTCGTATCACAAAGCTTCTTCCTAATATGTCCGAAACAAATCTCACACCTGAGATGTTCAAGAATGTAAGAAATATTCATATCGTTGCCTGTGGCTCTGCTCTCTATGCGGGCCTTGTAGGTAAGCATATCATTGAAAAACTCGCAAGAATCCCTTGCCTTGCAAACGTTGCTTCTGAATTCAGATATAACGATCCTATTATTGATGAAAATGACCTCTGCATCGTTGTTTCTCAGTCGGGCGAAACCGCTGATACACTTGCCGCTATGCGTGAAGCAAAGAAGAGAGGTGCAAAGACTCTCGCTATCGTAAATGTTGTCGGCTCTTCTGCAGCAAGAGAAGCAGACAGCGTTCTTTACACATGGGCAGGTCCTGAAATTGCAGTTGCTACAACAAAGGCATATTCTGCGCAGCTTTCCGCTATGTATCTTGTAGCTGTTTATGCTGCTATGTCAAAGGGTATTCTCACAGAAGAAATGGCAATGGGTTATTGCAAGGAAATCATGGATCTTCCTGAGCTCATTGATGAAGTCATCAAGACAAGAGAACAGGTTCAGTATCTTGCTTCTATCTATTCCAACAGATCAAGCACATTCTTCATTGGTCGCGGTATTGACTATGCTGCAGCGCAGGAGGCTTCTCTTAAGCTCAAGGAAATCTCTTATGTTCACAGCGAAGCTTATGCAGCAGGTGAGCTCAAGCATGGTACGATTTCTCTTATTGAAGACGGCACATTGGTTGTTGCTCTTGCTAATGACGACGATGTATACGAAAAGACTCTTTCTAATATCAAGTCTGTGAAGGCAAGAGGCGCTAATGTAATTCTCGTTACAAATAAGAATGTTGTTGCAGATCCTGAAATCTGTGATCATGTTATTAAGATTCCAAAGACAATTGCTGAACTTTCAGCGTCGTTGTCTATCGTTCCAATGCAGCTTCTTGCGTATTATATCGGTGTTTACAGAGGCTGTGATATCGATATGCCAAGAAATCTTGCTAAGTCTGTAACAGTTGAATAAAAGTTTACAATTTCTTCAAAAATTGGGTATTAAGTATTGACAAATGGCTATAAATGTGATTTAATGTTACTGTGCTTGATTGTTTATCTTGATATTATTGGTGAATTATGAACAATAAGTTATATAATGATTTGTCTATAAATGAGAATCTTTTCGCTGAAAAGTATGCTAAGCTGGTGACTAAAATTGCCAGAAAATATTACCTTGAAGGCGGAGATTATGAGGATCTCATTCAAGAAGGAATGATCGGGCTTATTACGGCAATGCGTAAATACGATAAATCCAGGTCGGATAACTTTGAAGCGTTTGCTGCTATGTGCATTAGGCGCAGGATCTATGATGTCATCCGTGATGCAAACAGCGGAAACGGCAAATTGGATTTGGTTTTTACAGACTTTGAAAGTCATACAGAATATACTAATACTTTGGATGATCATGATCCCGAGGCTATGCTTCTTGATCGTGAGTCAGCAGCAGAAATTGAAAAAGCTTTAGCCAATTCACTCTCTCGGTTTGAATCCTCAGTAGCAGATTTATATCTTTGTGGGCTCAGTTCTGGTGAAATAGCCGAAAAATTGCAGAAAAGCAAAAAGTCGGTGGATAACGCAATAGTCCGCATAAGAAAAAAGGCTGAGAAATGTCTTTTAAACAGACGAATACAGGATTAACCTGTTCGTATATTAATTTTGGCCCTAATGGGCGACAAGAGAGAGGTAATTTAAATGTTCCAGGACAAGACACTCGTTTGCAAAGAATGTGGCGCTGAATTCGTATTCACAGCTGGTGAACAGGAATTCTATGCAGAACGCGGCTTCCAGAATGAGCCACAGAGATGTAAGGCTTGCCGTGACGCTCGCAAGAACGCAGCTCGTGCACCACGTGAATTCTTTACAGCAACATGCGCAGCATGCGGTAAGGAAGCTAAGGTTCCATTCGAACCAAAGTCCGACCGTCCAGTATACTGCAGCGAATGCTTTGCAAAGATGAAGGAAGAAAACTAATTTATTTTAGTTAGTCAAAAGCCTTGCTTTTTGAGCAAGGCTTTTTTGCTGTTTAAGGAAGATTATGAAAAAGCCACTTAAGAAAATTTATATAGAAATTACTAATCTGTGCAATCTGAAATGCTCTTTTTGCTCACAGTCACAACGAAAAGGACAGAATATGAAATCTGATGATTTCAGAAGGATTGTAGAACAGATTGAAAAATATACCGATTATGTGCATCTGCATGTTAAAGGGGAGCCGCTTGTTCATCCTGAGCTTGGAGAAATACTTGAAATATGCGGAGAGCATAATATTAAAGTTAATATTACTACGAACGGCACATTGCTTCTGAAAAAGCTTGATGTGCTGAAAATGCACAAGTCATTACGTCAGGTTAATATTTCTCTTCACGCTGAAACTGATGATCCTGAGAGATATTTTAATGAATGCGTCGAAGCTGGAAATATTCTTGCAAAGGCAGGAGTTTTTGTCAGCTACAGACTTTGGAATGGCGAAGGCGGACTTGTTCTTAAGCAGAAATTATTCGATTTATACCCAGAAAACTATGTAAAGGGAAATCGCATTACACTTTCGGAAAACACTTTCCTCAGCCTTGATGAGTTCTGGGAATGGCCTCAGCTTACACTGCCTTATATAGGCGATAAAGGAATTTGTAATGGTTTGAGACATCATATAGGCATTCTTGTTGATGGAACAGTAATTCCATGCTGTCTTGACGGTGAAGGTCAGGCTTCGCTCGGTAATGTTTTCGAAAAGTCGTTTGATGAGATATGGGAAGAAAACATATCTCTCCCAAGACAGAATATGTATAACAGAAAACTTTGTCTCGAGCTTTGTAAGCATTGCTCCTACAGAGAAAAATTTCAGTAATACTATTGAAAAAAATGCTGAAATAGGATATAATATTGTTAGTATAAATAAAAGGAGGAACTAACCAATGTTTGTTACACTTGATACAATTATCCTTGATGTTTTGCGTGCTGATATGAGAACAATGGACATTTTTGCAGAAGCAGGAATGCATTGCATGGGTTGCAGTGGTGCTGCATTTGAAAGTATTGCTGAAGCTGCTGCTGTACATGGCATCAGCGCTGAAACTCTTGTTGACAGACTCAACGCTTTCTTCGGAAACTAATCAAAGTCAATACAACTTATAATAGGGTGGATTTTTATCCACCCTATTTGTGAAATGTGGTGAAATATTGAAACTTACTGATAGACTTATGACTATTGCGGAACTTTGCAAAGGCAGTAATGCTGTTATTGATGTTGGCTGTGACCATGCAAAGCTTCCGATTTATCTAATAGAAAATAATATTGTAAACAGAGCAATTGCTACAGATATAAGACAAGGTCCTGTGGATAATGCCCGTAAAAATGTTGCCGCGAATAAACTTGAAGACAAAATCAGAATCAATCTCTGCAACGGACTTGAAGATTTTGGTCCGGAAGATGGAGATACTATTATAGTTGCTGGAATGGGCGCTGAAGAAATAGTCAGTATTATTGACAATGCTCCGTGGACAAAGAATGAAAACATCAAGCTTATTCTCCAGCCTATGACTCTTGAGTATAAGCTGCGTGAATATTTATATAAAAACGGATATGAAGTGCGCAACGAGGAAATAGCCATTGAAGGACCTAAGGTCTATACTATTATCTGCGCTTCGTGGACAGGAAAAGAATTAAAAGAAGAAAATTACAATCTGTTCTCCGATAAGTTATATTATGGCAGAAACAGATGTACATATATAGAAAAACTTATCAAGCGTTATTCAAGAATGCAGGAGGGACATAAAATGTCTGCAGGCGGTGAAGTTGAAGAACTTAACACTATCCTCGAAATGCTGCATAATACGCTTGAAAAAATGAAAAAGGAATTATAATGGCACAGGATTGTTTTGTTATAAATGGTACAGCCAAAGAGTTGGACAGAAGGCTTAAAGATGCCAGAATAGACAAGATATATATGCCGGCAAAGGATAAGATTCTGATGACAGTAAGAGCGGCAGAGGGAAATATCCGTCTTTTACTTGAAGCAGGCAATATCGGCAAAGTGCATATTACAAAGCAGAAGTTTGAAAATCCGGACACTCCTCCTATGTTTTGTATGCTGCTCAGAAAACATCTTGCTTCAGGCAGAATTGTATCTGTAAAACAGCCGTTTTTCGAAAGAATGATGGAAATTACCTTTACATCTGTCGACGAAATGGGCAATGTTACAGAAAAATATATCTATATTGAAATGATGGGCAGACGAAACAATATCATTTTTGTCGGCCCTGACAGACGAATTCTAGGCTGTCTTAAAAAGATAGACATGGATATGTCGCAAGACAGACCGGTATTGCCGGGGCTTATTTATGAATATCCGCCGAAACAGGATAAAGTTAACATTGTCGACGACAGTCTTTCTGCAATTACAGAAGTTTTGCCTGTTGGAGAATGTACTCACCAGATGCTTCTTGACAGAATTGCCGGGATTTCTCCGGCTATCGCAAAGGAAATCTGCTTCAGAGCGCAGAATAATGGCACAAATCTTCTCGATGAAATCGTAGATTTCAGACATGTAGTTTCGGAAGAGCGGCTCATTCCATTGAATATCATCAAGGATGAAAAGGTTGCTGATTTTTCTGCATTTGCTTTTGAATCAATGAAAAATGATGCTCAGTTTGAAAATGCCGAAGGCTTTTCTGAAATGCTCGATGCATTCTATTTTGAGAAAAATCGTGAAGAGCAGCGTAAGAATGCGTCTTCTCAGCTTCTTAAGTTTATGACAAATGCTTATGAGCGTCAGCAGAGAAAGATTGCAAATCAGAAAAATGAGCTTATTACAGCGCAGAATCGTGATGAGATAAAGAAAAAGGCCGATCTTATCATGTCTAATCTTCATCTTATCAAAAAGGGTATGAAAGAAGCTGTGCTCATTGATTATTACGATGAAAAAATGCCTGAAATCAAGATTGAGCTCGATGAACTCAAGACGCCTCACCAGAATGCACAAAAGCTTTACGACCAATTTGGAAAGCTGAAAAATGCCGAGATAATGCTCAAGGAGCAGATCGAAAAGGGTGAGCAGGAGCTTGAATATATTTCTTCTGTTGTCACAGCAATAGAAAATGCAGAAGGCGTGCAGGATGTAAACGCTATCAAGGATGAACTTATCGAATGCGGATATATCAGAGTTCGCACAAATGTTAAAAATACAAAAAAGAAGAAAATTGATCCACGAAAGTATATGACAAGTGATGGTTTTCTTGTTCTTTGCGGCAGAAATAATGTTGAAAATGATGCTCTTACAATGAAACAGGCTGACTTCAAGGATATCTGGCTGCATGCGAAGGATGTTCCGGGCAGCCATACAATCATTGTGAGAAATGGCAGGGAAGTTACAGACACAGCAATTGAAGAAGCTGCAAAAATTGCAGCGTATTATTCCAAAATGTCAAAGCAGTCGCTTGCGGCAATAGACTATACAATGGTCAAATATGTCAAGAAAATCCCTGGTGGAAAGCCGGGTATGGTGACATATACAAATTATAAAACAGTATTTGTTAAGCCTGAACTTATTAAGGAGGCATAATGAAATTAGAAAATTGCGTTGTTCTTATTCACGGCTTTGGCGGTGGATGTTATGAACTGGAAAATCTCGATAAATTCCTTACTGAAAAGGGTATAGACAGCAGATTTGTTCAGCTTGCAGGTCATACAGGAAGATATAAGGATTTTATGCTTGTGACACGCAAACAGTGGATTAAATCTGCGCGCAAGCAGATTGAAGCTATTCTTGAAGAATATGAAACTGTGACTATTGTCGGATTTTCTATGGGTGGTCTTATCGCAACATATATGACAGATATGCCTGTAAAATCCTTTATATTCGTCAATACTCCGCTTAAATTGAGTGATGCCGGCAAGGTTATCGGCAATATTTTTACTTCATTCAGTAAATATGCTCAGAAATATGTAAAAGCAACAATTAAGACTCCGCTGCCTGCTTTGTATGAATTGAACGAGCTTCTGCGTGAAACAAAAGACACTAATTTTAGCAAAATAAAAGTCCCTTGCCTGGTTATCCAGACAAGGGATGATGATACTGCAAACAGCAGAAGCGGCGATATGATTTCACAAAGACTGCGATGTGAACATCAGCTTGTACATTATGACCGTGGGGGCCATAAGATTTTCAATGGTGATTACTGTCAGCAGGCTTGTGAAGATATTTTAGATTTTATTGAATTTACCAACTACACGATAGATAGGCATACCCTGTGATGAGAACTTCTCTTCATATTCTGTCATAATATTTGGTGTGTCTGTTGCGTGAAGGTCAAATGTGATCTCAGAAAGAGTCATGCCAAAACCGGACATTTCGTTGAGAGAGAATTCGAAGAGCTTCTGGTTGTCTGTCTTGAATTCAACCTGTCCGCCTTCCTTGAGAACTTCTCTGTAAAGTGTAAGAAAGTTCTTGTGAGTAAGTCTTCTTTTAGCCTGCTTCTTTGGTGGCCATGGATCAGAGAAGTTGAGGAAGATCTGGCTTACTTCATCTTTCTCAAAGATATCTGTTACAGTTGCGCCGTCGCAGGCAATGAAGATAAGGTTTGGAAGTTCAAGGGAAATGGAGTTTTCGAGAGCTGTAAGCAAAGCACCGATTTCTCTTTCGATACCGATAAAGAGCTTTTCTGGGTTAGCTTTAGCATGTTCAATGATAAATCTGCCCTTACCACAGCCAACTTCAATAGCGATTGGAAGATCACTGTTGAAATATTCATTCCATCTGCCCTTATATTCAGTTGGATTTTCAATAAGCATTGATTTTGTACGTTCAAGACGCACATCAAGATTTTTCTTTTTACGCATTCTCATAATAATACATACCTCTCTATAATTCGACTGTATTTATTATACAGTCAAATTGAAAAATATGCAAGTTCTAATTGACGGTAAGAAGAAAAAGATATAAAATATAATTAAGATAATTCTTTTGTGAGGGACGCAATGAATACAAATAAGAACTTTAAATTGATGGCACAGAATATAGCATTTCTTGTTATAGGCAGTATCTTATATGCCGCCGGTATTGCTTTATTTCTCGACCCAAATCAGCTTGCGCCGGGCGGCGTAGTTGGTATTGCCATTATTTTTAATAGAATTTTCACTATTCCGACAGGTACGATTATTTTCCTTATCAATGTTCCGCTTATGCTTCTTGCATGGTGGAAACTTGGTTTTAAAATGATCGTTTCGACAATGTTTGTTACTATATTTTCATCTGCATTGGTTGACTTTTTTGCCGCATTTGGTGCAATTTCAAACGATTTGCTTCTTTCTGCGGTATTCGGCAACTCACTTGTGGCGGCAGGTATGGCACTTATCTTTAAGGCAGGTGCCACTTCCGGTGGTACAGATATTATCGTAAAGCTTATCAAAATCAAATACAGACATGCAAGTACAGGCACTTTGTTCTTTATTACCGATGCAATTGTTGTAATTTCATCTATCATCGTATTTAAAAACTTTGAAGTCGGTATGTATGCTGTCCTGGCAATGGTTGTTTTCAGTGTTGTATTTGACAAGCTCATTTATGGTGCAGACGGCGCCAAGATGGTTCATATTATTTCTGACAAAAATGAAATCATTGCTCAGCGAATCATGGCTCTTGAAATTGGTCTTACATTTGTAAAGGGCTATGGCGGATTTACAAAGGGTGACAAGGAAGTAATTCTTTGTGCAATGAAAAAACCTATGCTTCCAAAGGTTCAGGATATTGTCAAGGAAGAAGATCCATTTGCGTTTATCATTGTTTCTTCGGCAACTGAAGTTTTGGGTGAAGGATATAAAAGTCACTATTCCGAAAGATTATAAGGAGGTAATTTATGCTTAAGTCTCTTGAAAAAAATCTGAATCTTCACAAAATCGACTATAAATACTTTGCTTCTGCAAATGAAGCCAAAGAATATCTCAAGGCTGAACTAGTAAATGAAAAGATTGCTTTTGGCGGCTCAATGACACTTAAAGAGCTTGGACTTTATGATATTCTCAAGGAAAACAACGAAGTTTTCTGGCATTGGGAAACAAAAACTCCAGACCAGCGCAAGATTGAGAGCGAATTGACGGTTTATATGCTTTCTGCCAATGCAATTGCAGCAACAGGTGAAATTGTAAATATCGACGGCACAGGCAATCGTGTTGCAAATGCAATTTATGGCCCGCAGAAAGTTTATTATGTATGTGGTGAAAATAAAATTACACCAGACCTTATGTCTGCCATAGACAGAGCGAGAAATATGGCGGCGCCTCCTAATGCAAAGCGTCTTGGCCTTGATACACCATGTGCAATCGATGGTAAATGCCACAACTGTGCTCATGAACGCAGAATATGCAACGCTATGTCCATCGTTATGGGCAGAACGTCAAAACAGCAGAAATGTGAAGTAATAGTAATAGGTGAAAAGCTTGGCTATTAATAAAAAACTTTTATCTATGCTTCTGGCGGGGTGCATTTTGTTTTCTGGATGCAGCATAGGCGGCGAGGTATATGAAAAAACACCTCACTTCAGCGAAGAACAGCAGGGGCAGATACCGGAAGATATGGTTGTGGTGTCTACATATTCTGCCATTAAAACCAAACTCCAGGAAATGATAGATTCTGCAGAGACATCTGTCAAATTCGCTGTTGTTGATTACTGGGGAGATATTGACAGTGATATAAAAGATATTATCATGCAGATAACAACAGAAGATCCCCTTGGAAGTTATGCCGTTTCATCGATCATGTATGAACAGGCAAAAACGATTGGGTATCACCAGGTTGCGTTGTCAATACAGTACAGCAAAACTGCTGAGGAAATCAGAAACATAATCAATATCAAAAATCGGGATGATTTTGAAACTCAGCTTGGAGAAACTTTCAGGACATTTAAAACAAAGCAAGTTTTCAATGTTTCAGTCACACAGGATGAAAGTGAACTAATAGATATGGCATATAAGGCATACTATAATTCACCTGAAACTGCAATTGGACTGAAATCTGTAAAGTTCAGCAAAATTAAAGACACAAAGCTTAATCAGATACTTGAACTTGATATAGAATATCTCTGGGACAAAGTTGATCTTATGTTTGCAAGAGATATGATAGAAAAGCATGGTGAAGAGATCGTCAGAGAACAACATGATAAAACCACAGATGAAAAGATACAGTTTATCTATGATTATCTGCAGACTATTCCGATAGATGCAGAATCCATGATCGTTGTCTCTGAGACTAACAATGCGCAGCCTAAAAGTGAGCCGTATTCGGCTTATGGTGCTCTTGTGTCGGGTAAAACTGCGCAGAGTGGTGTTGCGCTTGCAGCAAAATTGTTCTGTGATTTGCTCGAAGTTCCCAGTTATGTGATTGAGGGAACAAAAAATGATATTCCGCATCTGTGGCTTGTTGTTGACCGAGGAGATATCTGGCAGCATTTTGATGTAACTAATGCAGAAGGAAATTATATTATTTCATCTATCGACCTGGCACAAAATTATAAGTTTAATGAGGAAATATAT
>JAFSBG010000061.1 GCA_017441945.1 Clostridia bacterium | reverse complement strand
CCTGAGGGGGCAACTCCAAAGGACGGTCCTTCTGCAGGTATCGGCATAGCTTCGGCTATCATTTCCGCCCTTACAAACACACCTGTTTCCAAGCAGTTTGCAATGACAGGCGAAATCACAATCCGCGGCAGAGTTCTCCCAATCGGCGGTCTGCGTGAAAAGACAATGGCGGCATACCGCAACGGCATAAAGAAGATTCTTGTGCCTGAGGAAAACAGAGGCGATATCGAAGAGCTTGAAGATATCGTAAAGGAAAATATCGAATTTATATTTATAAAACATTATGACGAGGCTATTCCTGTGCTTTTCCCTGAAAAGGCAGACAAGGCAGAGGGAAATATGAACATCATCCCTGAAAATGCTCAGGTAAAGAGTGCAGCCGTCCGTCAGTAGGAGAAAATAATGAATATTACAAAAGCAGAGTTTGTCCGCTCGGCTGTAAAAAAGAAGGATTTCCCAAATGACACAGCGAAACGCATCGTCTTTGCAGGCAAATCCAATGTAGGCAAATCGAGCACGATGAACAGCCTGTTCAACCGTAAAAACTTCGCCCGCGTTTCTTCCGTTCCGGGCAAGACGATAAATGTCAACCTTTTTAAGGTCGACGGCAAATACTGGTTCATAGACCTTCCGGGCTATGGCTATTCCAAGACATCTCAGGCAGAGAAGGAACGCTTTTCTGCCCTTATCGAGGAGTTTTTCCAGCAGGATTTAGAGCATATTTCCCGCCTTTATCTCATAGTTGACTCCCGCCATAAGCCAACTCAGCTCGATAAGGATATGGTGACATGGGTGCGCTCTTTCGGCGTACCTATGACAGTCGTTGCAAATAAGGTGGACAAGCTCAAAAAGAAGGAGCTTGAGGAAAACATTCCGATGATATGGAATGAGCTGGGCCTCATCGAAGAGGAGGACCACATCATTCCGTTCTCAGCAGACAAGGGCACAAACCGCCTTGAACTCATCAAGGACATCGAAAACGCATTAGGCGAATAATTTACCATCGCATCGCGATAAAGCCCCCCTTGCCTAAAGGGGGGATGTCCGAAGGACAGGGGGGATATATTCTATTCAATGTGACTTGTCACACCTCAATATCCCAAAGGAACAATTCATGAAATCATAGATTTCAATTCACGATGCTTTGCATCAATTTATGCCGTCAGGCAATTCACTCAGAAGGTATACACCATGTTTCTCTACAATCATTTCAACATCAACGAAAAAGATCATCTTTGTATGGACGGCGCCGACACTGTCGAAATCGCCAGAGAATTCGGCACACCTATTTACGTCATCAGCCGTAAATACATCGAAGATGCCATAAATGAATATCACCGCATAATGAGGGCAAATTTCGGCGATAATTATACCATAGCCTACGCCAGCAAGGCCCTTTCGGCTAAGTTTATCTACGATATAATCAAGGATATGTCTGTCCACGCCGATGTTGTTTCGGGCGGCGAGATTTACACAGCGCTGGCAGGCGGCATGAAGGCGGAAAACCTCCATTTCCACGGCGGCAACAAGACGAGAAACGAAATCGAGTATGCCCTGTCGGTGGGAATCGGCAGTTTTGTCATCGACAATTATCAGGAAATCGCCATTATCAATGACCTTGCCAAGGCAAAGAGCATCACAGCCAATGTGATTCTCCGTGTAAAGCCCGGTGTGGATGCCCATACTCATGAGTTTATCCAGACAGGCAAGGAGGACACCAAATTCGGCTTTGGCATAAAAGACGGCAAGGCTTATGAGGCTCTCGATGCCATAATTTCAAGTGAAAATCTCAACCTTATCGGCATACATTGTCATATAGGCTCCCAGCTTCTCGAAAGCAAGCCTTTCGCAATGGCAGGCGGCATTATGGCTGATTTTATGGCTGAAATCTGCGAAAAATACGGCATTACTCTGCCTCATCTCATTATGGGCGGCGGCTTCGGCGTGAAATATACATATAGTGACAAGCCTGAAAGCCTTGATGATATGATTAAAAATATGGCAGATGCCATCAAATCAAGCTGTGCTAAACATAACTTCCCGCTTCCTCATATTACCATTGAGCCGGGGCGCTCGGTGGTTGCGCCAAGCGGAATCACACTTTACGAAGTGGGCACAGTCAAGGAGCTCCCGGGCATCCGCAACTATGTCAGTGTTGACGGCGGCATGACAGACAATCCCCGCTATGCCCTCTATGATGCCCGTTATGAGTGCGTCATCGCAGACAGAGCAGGGGAAAAACGCGATTATCTCGCGACAATCGCAGGCAAATGCTGCGAAAGCGGTGACCTTGTCACAAAGGATATTTATATCCAGAAACCACAGCCGGGGGATATTTTAGCCGTGTTTACAACGGGCGCTTATAATTTCTCCATGGCTTCAAACTATAACAAAACACCTCGCCCACCATTGGTGCTTATCGAAAACGGCAAACCTGTCCTCAAAGTCAGGGGCGAGACCTATGAGGACCTTATCAGATTGGAGATCTAAATGTTATTCGGCAGAAGTCTTTCTGAATATCTCACAATAATTCCGGCGGTACTTATCGCCATCATGGTGCACGAAGTCTCCCACGGCTTCGCCGCATATCTCATGGGTGACGACACCGCAAAAGAGCAGGGCAGGCTCAACTTCAACCCTGTAAATCACATCGACCCTATTGGCTTTCTGTGTATGATTATCGCAGGTTTCGGCTGGGCAAAGCCTGTGCCAATAAACCTTGCCAATATGAAAAACCGCAAGGTAGGCATGGTGGTGACAGCTCTTGCAGGCCCGCTTTCCAACTTTATTCTTGCGTTTTTCTGCTTCCTCATCGTGATCGTGGGGAATCTTTCACAGAGCCTTGCAAGCAATGCGATTTTCGGCGCATTCTGTGATTTTATGATTATCCTTGCCAACCTCAGCATAGGTTTGGGCGTATTCAATCTCATTCCCGTACCTCCGCTCGACGGCTCCAATATTATCTTCCCATTCCTGCCGAATGGGGCGAAAAAGTTTATGTATGAATACGGACAGTACATCCAGTTCGCACTTTTAGCCCTGCTGATGTTCAATGTCCTCGACGGCGTGCTTTACGCAATGAGAAGCGTTGTATTCGACGGAATCTTAAACGCAGTAATCTTCATCGTGGAACTTTTCGTGTAACATCAAGCTAAAAGCCTCCCCTTGATGCACACCCCAACGGCACAATTTATTTTGCCTCGCCTTCTTCAGAAGGAGAGGTGGCAGTCCGCAGGACTGACGGAGAGGTTGTTACTTATTCAATCGCGCCGCAGGCACCTTAATGTGCAAAGCACACATCATGACGAAGTTATATCATTCATCATTCGCATAGCGAACATCATTCCATAACCCAATCAGGAGTAATATCAAATGGAAATAACCTTTCATCTTGAAAAATTCGACGGTCCTTTAGACCTTTTGCTCTCCCTTATCTCCAAAAATAAGGTGAGCATTATGGACATCCCGATCGCCGACATACTGGAGCAGTATCTGGAATATCTGGAGCAGATGAAGTCCTTTGATATGCACATCTCCTCGGATTTTGTCGCAATGGCGGCTCATCTCACATATATCAAGTCCAAAATGCTGCTTCCTAAATATGACGATGAGGAAGAAGACCCTCGCGAAAGCTTAGTCGAAGCCCTCCTTGAATATCAGCGTATCAAGCTGGCAGGCGAAAAGCTTGCCGAAATGGGCGAAGTGGGCAGAGATATCTTTGTAAAAGGCCCTGAACGCCTTGAAAAGGACAAGAGCAAAGCCTTCACAGGCAGTGTCAGCATGGACTCTCTGCTTAAAGCTATTAACAGCATCGTTGACCGCGCCGAGCGCGCAATGCCGCCGAAACTCAGCAAATTCTCAGGCATTGTCGGCAAGGAAAAGGCTTCGGTCAACGAAAAAATCGGGATAATTTCCCGCCTGTTTATTAAAAATAAGACTCTGAGTCTTACAGACCTTGTGCTTTCGGCAAAGAGCCGAAGCGATATCGTGGCGATTTTCCTCGCTGTACTTGAGCTTGCCAAGGTCAATAAAATCGAAATCGAAGAAGAAAACGAAGACTATACGCTGAAGCTTTCGGGCGATATTGCCCAGCTTCCTCAGTATAAGGAGGATGAAGATGGAATTTCGTGAAGCCATGAATATTCTTGAGGCGATTTTGTTCGCCTCGGGCGACAGCGTGCCAAAATCCAGACTTTGCGAGGTAATGGAAATCGACGAGGAGCTGCTTTCCAATGTGGCGCAGGAATTGGGCGACCATTATGACTATGAAATGCGGGGCATAAAGCTGCTCGAGCTTGATAATGCCTATCAGCTCTGCTCCCGCGCCGACTATTCAAAATATGTCCGCGGAGTTCTCGAAACACGCAAGCCTAACCCTCTCTCTCAGGCGGCTCTCGAAGTTCTGGCAATCGTAGCCTATAAACAGCCTGTCACAAAGGTATATATCGAGCAGGTGCGCGGTGTCGACAGTACATACACAATGCACTCGCTGATTGAAAAGGAGCTTATCGTAAGCTGCGGCAAGCTCGATGTGCCGGGCAAACCTACATTATATAAGACAACCGAAGGATTTTTGCGCGCTTTCGGCATTTCCAGCCTTGACGACCTGCCAAATGTCAAGGAATTCGCAAAAGATGATCCCGAACAGCTCGCATTCAATGTGCTTATGCCGGAGGATCCGCAGTAATGGGAATATTGGGAATAATAGGAGCGGTGCTCGGCTTTATTCTTAAGCTAATCGGCTTTGTCCTTCTGTTTATTCTTGCTGTCCTTGTAATCGTGCTGATAACGCCGATTAAAATAGGCGTTGTCTATCCTGAACTGACAGTCTATGTCAAGTGGAACGGAATAAAATACACCATCCTGCCTATGAAAAAGAAGGATAAAAAGGACAAGAAAGATAAGAAGAAAAAGCCTGAAATAGCCGAGGCTCACAATAAAAAAGATGAAAAGCCTGACGAAACGGCGCAGGCGCAGACGGCGGAAAATAAAAAGCCTGCAAAGGCTGAAAAGAAGCCGAAAAAAGAAAAGGAAAGCTTTATCAAAAAGCTGACCGTCGAAAAAATCAAGGCAATAATTAAAATCGTCTTCGGACTTTCGCGAAAGATTCTCAAAGGCATCACATTCGAGCAGCTTTATTTAATGCTTGTAGTTGCCGATGAGGACAAGGCGAAAATGGCTGAAGACTACGGCAAGCTGTGCATCGTGCTGATAGAAGCCCAGCCTGTCCTGGAGAAAATATTTACAATAAAAGATCAGCACATCAATGTGGGCATGGACTTTTCAAAAAGTGAAATGGCTGTTGCCTGCGATTTAATCGTGTATGTAAGACCTGTCACACTGCTTATTGCGGCTGTGGCGGCGCTCATTCAAATAAAGAAGGAAGGTATAATATGAATAATTTAGCTGATTTCCTCGCAAGTGCATTTGATAAAGTAAAGGGTATGGTCGATGTCAACAGCATCGTCGGCTCTCCTATCACAACAGCAGACGGCACAACTCTCATTCCTGTGACAAAGCTCTCTGTCGGTATGGGCGTAGGCGGCATTGACAGTAATGCAAAGGCTGCAGACGGCAAGATTTCTTTCTCCGGCGGCACAGGCGCAGGCGTTACAATCAACCCTGTAGCATTTATCGTCATCAAGGACGGCAACGCACGCGTTGTATATGTAAATCAGGGTGAAAAGGTTGGCACAGTGGACAGAATCCTCGATATGGTGCCTCCTACAATCGATAAGGTGACAAACTTCATCGACAGCCGCAAGACAAAGCCGGCTGAACCAAAGAAGGAAGATAACCTTCCTGATTTCGAAGTAGAATATTACACAGAAGAAGACGAACTCCCAAAGGGCGAAATTTTGTAATTCAAATTTTCTTGCCTCCCTCTGACGAGGGAGGTGGCTCACCGCAGGTGAGACGGAGGGAGAGAATTTTTATTTGATTCAATATCTCCTCCGCATTCATAACCCAATCACCTCGAGCATATAAATCCCCGAGGTGAGTTTATGAAAAAATTACTGTGCATATTTCTTATATGGGGCATTTTTGCCCAGCTTTGCTGTGCCATTTCGGCAGAAAGCTATGCTCTTTACGATGTTTTCAAAGGCGAGTTTATCGCCGGGGAAAATATAGACACCCCTATGCTCTTTGCCAGCACCACGAAAATCATGACGGCTCTTGTGGCGCTCGAGCTTTATGATGTGGAAGAAATTGTAAAAATCAAGCGTGAATGGACAGGGGTTGAAGGCTCGTCGATGTACCTTAAACCGGACGAAGAAGTGTCGGTAAAGGCTTTGCTTTACGGCCTGCTTATGGCTTCGGGCAACGATGCCGCTGTGGCGCTTGCTTCGCTCCATACAGGGCATCAGGAGGACTTTGTAACCCTGATGAATGCCAGAGCTATCGGTATTGGCGCCCAAAGCACCTTCTTTGAAAATCCCAACGGTCTCGACGGCAAAAATCACCTGACAACAGCCCATGACCTTGCTCTCATCACGGCAGAAGCCATGAAAAACGAAACTTTCCGCGAAATTGTGGCAACGACAGCCATCGAAATCGAGGGCAGATTTTTCTCTAATCACAATAAGCTGCTTAAAATGGACGACAGTATAATCGGTGTCAAAACAGGCTACACCCGCAAGGCGGGGCGCTGTCTGGTTTCCTGCGCTGACAAGGGCGGCAGACAGTATATCGCCGTCACCCTCAAAGCCCCCGATGATTGGGATGACCATCTCAGCCTCTATGAAAAATATGCGAAAACGGCAGAAATTGCACAGGCTGTGGACGAAAGTTT
>JAFSBG010000060.1 GCA_017441945.1 Clostridia bacterium | reverse complement strand
GACTGCTTGTCGCATGCATAGTGGAGAGCCTGACGAACGAGCTTATTGTTCCAAGGTTCTCTGTTCTGGTTAGGGGAGATGTAAACGATGGAGGAGCCAGGAACTTCCATTGTCTTGAGGTCCTGATTTTCCATTACTCGAGCGATGTCGATGGAGTTAACACCTGCGAGCCAGTCAATTTCACCAGCTTCAAGAGCGATTGTACGGGATGTTGGTTCTGGGATAACGCGGATCTTGATGGATGTTGTAACAGGCTGACCTGCCCAGTGTTCATCAAAGCGCTTAAGCATTACGTAGTCGTTGATCTTCCATTCGTCGAGCATCATTGGGCCTGTGCCGCAAGCGTGCTGGTTGATATCGTCTGGATGTTCTTCAACGAACTTCTGGTTCTGGATATGACATGCACCTTCTGTGAGGTTAACGAGGATAGCAGCAGATGGCTCAAGCATATTGAGTGTAACTGTCATAGCATCGTTATCACATTCGATTGTGTCAACTGCTACGAACATTGCCTTGGACTGAGCAATTTCGTTCTTTGCACGGTCGAAGGAGAACTTAACGTCGGATGGCTTCAAGATTTCGCCGTTGTGGAACTTAACGTTTTCACGGATCTTGAAAACGATTGTCATAGCATCGTCACTTACTTCCCAGGATTCAGCGAGAGCAGGGATGAATTCGGAGTTTTCATCCATATCAATAAGAGTATCGAATACCATATTGATAACTGTGTTGGAGTATGTGTCTGTGGATTCTGGTGGGTCGAGTGTTACAACGTCAGCTGTGTTACACATAACAAGATCTGTACGGATCTTCTTGCCTTCTGTGGACTGAGTTGTGTCTCCTGCTGGAGCAGCTGTTGTTGTGTCGCCTGCTGGAGCAGCTGTTGTTGTTTCTTCTTCATCAGAACAGCCTGCGAGCATAGCAAACATCATTACGAGTGCGAGCATCAAAGAAATAAATCTCTTCATACATTTTACCTCTCTATAATTTTTTGGAGTTGTTAAAAAACAATTAACAACCTTGTGACTATTATACACATACCGTCCTATAAAAGTCAATAGTTTTTGTGCATTAAGTGCACACTTCGTAAAAAATCAACACATATTATTTGTATTTTCTATGAAATATGCACTAAAATATTCCCTATCGTTAAGCAGGTTTACTAATTTTTGTTAATTTTTTATTGTTTTTAACATTTTCTCAACAAAAAAGCCGTCCCGAAGGACGGCTCTGAAATTACTATTTACTATACTTTCCCATGTGTTTTTCGATGGCTTCAAAAGTCTCATCGCTGAGATAGTGCTCTATCTTGCAGGCATCTTCCTTTGCCACAGCTTCAGAAACCCCGAGTGACATAAGAACCTTTGAAAGCACCTCATGTCTTTTGTAGATCTTTTCAGCGACTTCAAGACCGAGGTCTGTCAGCGTGATAAATCCGCCGTCATCAACTGTGACGTATCCGTTTTCACGGAACTGTTTCATTGCGTTACTTACGCTTGGCTTCGAAAAACCCAGATGATTTACCACGTCGATAGAACGGACAGAGCCCATTTTTTTGCGAAGAATATATATAGTTTCAAGATAATTTTCAGCAGATTCCTGTATTTTCACGTTGCCGCCTCCTTGCCGCTTAGTGTATTATTTATAGTATATATTATTTGCACCAACTTGTCAAGAAGTCGTGTTAACATATAGTAACATTTAATCTTTTATTATTGAATTTTTCAATAGTAATGTACCAGCGATTTATTTGTGATGCAGGCTGTGCCTCAGCTTTTTAAGCAGCATGAGCAGGTCATTTCTGTCCTCTTCGCGCAGACACGACAATACAGCTTCACTTCTTTCATTTTCGCTGAGAGCAGACAGCAATTCACCTGCGTTCACAATGCTGAACACAAGTTTTTCGTCCTTATCCATCGCAAGATATCTCATCTTTGCTTCGTTTGGCTTTTTATTTTCCCCTGCTCCTTCAGGTCTAGGTTTGCGAGGCGGAATAACTCCCGTTTCCTTATATTCCTTTCCTCTCGGACAGCGCAGTTCATCAAGATAACAATGACGCATACAGCACGGGCAAAGTTGCTTTGACATACATACCTCCTGTTTTGCAAAAGCAGACGGAACAGCATTATTCCGCCTGCTTTATTTAATTGTATAATATTCTACTTGATAAGGGCAGCTTCAAGGTCTGAGAGCATTGTGTCGAGAGCCTGAATACCGCCTGTGGATGTGTACCATACGTTGGCGTGTTCAATGAAGTATACGATGTTGCCGTTCTTGTAAACGTCGAGTTCCTTGATGAGGTCGTTTTCGATAACTTCTCTTGCGCCGAGAACACCTTCGTCAGCCGCACCTGTTGCTGTGCTTCTGTCGAGAACGAACATATATTCAGGGTTGAGGTTTACGATTGTTTCCCATGAGGAATCTTCGCCGTGAGCCGCCTTGTCAACTTCACCTACTGTTTCACCCAGGTTGTTGCCGCCAAGCTCCGCTGCAAGAATATTGAGCTGGCTCTCTGTGTCCATAAGGCTCATTGCGTTGTTGTTATACATAGCGAGAAGAATGTCCTTGCCGGAGATAATGCCGTTAAGTGCATCGATTCTTGTCTGGAAGCCTTCCATCTTAGCTTCGATTTCTTCTTCAAGACCGAAAATGGAGGCGATAGTCTTTGCATTGTCAGCTGTGCTTGTGACAACACCCTTTTCGTAGTCTACAGAGAGGTAAACAACAGGAGCAATAGCGCTGAGGTTGTCATATTCCTTGCTGAGACGGCCGCCGATGAAGATGATTTCAGGTTCGCAGGCTGCAATCTGTTCCATATCGGCTGTCTTTACAGAGCCGAGGTTTGCAATCTTGCCGTCGGAATCGTCAGGATTGTACTGTGTGAGATATTCGATAGTGACCTTTGCAGAGCCTACGATTCTGTCACCGAGACCGAGGGAATCTATGATGTCGAGAGCCGCCATATCGAGGATAGCAATACGCTGTGGGTCGAATGGAACTTCAAGGTCAGCCATTTCCTTGTTTGCATTGAGAGACTGAACAGTAATCTTTTCAGGTTTTGCTTCTGTAGGAGCTTCAGTTGCAGCAGTTGTCGCCTCTGTTGCAGGAGCGGCAGTTGTTGTTTCTTCTTCGGCTGCACAGCCTGCAAAGAGGGAGAGTGCCATAGCCATTGTGAGTGTGAGTGCGAGGATTTTTTTCATTTTATTATACCTTTCTTTTTAATATATACATATTTAATAATATACTGAAAGCGGTTTGTCTTTCACGCGGATAATCTCAAAGTCCACATTATATATATCTTTGAGACAGTCCTTGTTGATGACTTCGTCCACTTTGCCGAATTTCGCGATGTATCCGTCCTTGAAAGCGCAGATATAATCGGAATAAAATGCGGCATAATTTATCTCGTGAAGCACGAGGATAACCGTCTTGCCCAGCTCATCACAAAGCCTGCGGGCGATTCGCATAAGGTTTGACGCGTGGTATATATCGAGATTGTTGGTCGGCTCATCTAAAAGGACATATTCGGTGTCCTGAGCGATGACCATTGCGATATAGGCTCGCTGGCGCTGACCGCCTGAAAGCTCATCGATATAGCGGTCCTGATATTCTTCAAGCTCCATATATTCGATGGCCTTGTCGACCATTGCATTGTCTTCGGGTGTGAGCCTGCTTCCCGAATACGGGAATCTGCCGAAAGCCACAAGCTCGCGCACCATCAGCTTCATCTGTATATTGTTGTGCTGAGTGAGAATGGCAAGTTTTTTTGCAAGCTCACGGCTTTTCCATTTTGTAAGGTCTTTGTCTTCAAAATGAATTGCCCCCGAATCTTTGGCTATAAGTCTTGAAATCATGCCCATAACTGTCGATTTGCCGGCGCCGTTTGGACCGATAAGCGACAGCACCTTGCCTTTCGGCACTTCAAAGCTGACCTCGTTTACGACCTTTTTTCTGCCGTAGCTTTTAATAAGATCTTTTACATTCATTTAATAGGCTCCCTTCTTGAATAGTAAGAGATAGAGGAAATACAGACCGCCTGCTATCGTGACAAATGTGCTTACAGGCACTGTGAAATGGAATATGTGCTGTGAAACAAGCTGTCCTCCGATGAGGGCTATCATACCCATAAGTCCGGCTCCCACGATGAGGTGGGAATGTTTATAGGTCCTGAGTATCTGACGTGAAAGATTTGCAACGATGAGACCGAGGAATGAAACAGGACCGATTGTAGCTGTGGCAACTGCAATACAGCATACAACACCGAAAAGCAGTCTGCGTATGCAGTTGTCGTAATCGACGCCTAAGTTTATCGCCCGGTCTCTGCCCATCGCTATGACGTCAAGCTGTCTTAAATCTCTGTAAAGCACCGCCCAGATAACTATAAGGGCGATTATTGAAAAGGCGATTATCTCGCCGTTGACGTTGTTGAAGTCTGCCACAAGAGAGTTGAGCAGAGCATCGTATTCGTCAGGGTCCATAATGCGTATCATTGACGACTGAATACTTCCGAAAAGTGAAGAAAGCACTGTGCCGATAAGCATTATATATAATATATTGTGTCCCGTCTTTTTAAACAGGTGCCAGTATACGAAAGTTGCCACAACGCCCATCAGCACAAGGTCTACACCGAATGCTAGATTTGCGTTGAGATAGAGGGCGCTTCCTGTGCCGAAGACGAATACCGCCGCTGTGTGCAGGAAGGAATAAATCGAATTCATACCGAGCAGCGCCGGTGTTACAATGCGGTTGTTTACGATAGACTGGAAAACCAGCGTTGCCGCGCCGATAGCCACAGAGGCTATCACCATACACACAAGTGTCGGCATTCTCAGGCTCATAATATAGGCGTGAAGCTGAGGCTTTTCCGGATATGAATTGATGTTGAGGTAAAGCATTACCGCAAGAATGACTGCCGCCGCCAGAATTGCAAGCACCAGAGCATTTCTTCTGTGGGCATTGACCTTATTCACCGGCCTTCACTCCTTTCTTTCCTCTTTTGCCATGAGTCAGTTTGTAATAAAGCATTATGATGAAGATGATACTGCCGATAATACCTGCCACAAGCTCGATAGGGATTTCGTAAGGGGCGATTATCGTTCTTGCTATCATATCGCACACAAGGACGAAAAGTGCGCCGAAAAGCCCTGTATCAACGAGTGTGCCGCGGATTTTATCCCCTTTGAACATCGAAACTATATTTGGCACGATAAGACCGATATAGGAAATCTGCCCCACAACGACGATTACGCTCGCCGTTATGACAGCGGCTATCGAAAGCCCCATTATCAGTATGAGGCTGTAATTCACACCGAGATTTTTCGAAAAATCCTGCCCCATACCCACGATATTGAAGTGGTTTGCATAGATAAACACAAGAATTACAAGCGGAAGCACAAGATATACAAGCTCATAATTTCCCTTGATTATCAGGGCGAAGGAGCCGGAAAAATATGTGGAAAGCTGCTGGTTTATCTCCCATTGGAAGGAGAGGAAGTTTGTCACACCGCCTATGATATTGCCGAACATAATGCCGATGAGCGGCACAAGCACTGTGTCCTTGACCTTGATTTTCTGTACGAAGAATACGAAAAGCAAAGTGCCGATGACAGCAAGAGCAAAGGCGAAGAACGTTCTGACGCCCAACCCCATTGTTGGGAAGAATATCATTGAAAGTGCAATGCCGAACTGTGCCGACTGTATTGTTGCGCCCGTTGTAGGCGAAACGAATTTATTCATGCAGAGCTTCTGCATTATAAGACCGGCAACGCTCATGCCCACACCTGTGCACAAAATCGCCAGCAGTCTTGGTATTCTTGAAATGACGAGTATTCTGACCTGCTCCCAGTCTCCGGCAATGAGCTTTGCAATATCAAGCTCTATCGCGCCGAGAAACAGCGAGAATGCCGAAAGGCACACAAGCAGGACTGCAAGAATAACCGTGCTTTTATGTTCTTTTATATGTATACCACCTTTCTCGTGACAAATGGTTAGTTTTAGCTAACTTATTGATAAAAATAAAGCAGTTAGTTTTAACTTGCCACTAATTTTTTCCAATATGTTCTTGTTTTTGCTTTGGTTAGGTTAAACTAACTGCATTGGATTATATCATACACTATTTTAGTTGTCAATGGTATTTTTTGCCGTTCACAATTTGTTTTCAGTTAATCGACAACAACTTGCAGTTGTCATTCTGCATTACCTCCGGTGTAAAAACTATTCGTTAATACAATTAAATAATTGCATTTTTACTCCTGTAGTGCTATAATTATTCTGTTATATTAAAATCGCAAAACACAAATGGAGACTCTACCTATGCAAATGACAAAAGAACAAGCTCGTTATGAAAAAATGACGAAAACCCCTATTCCAAAGCTTATCTGCACTCTCGCTGTGCCGACTATCATCAGTATGCTGACGACCTCCTTCTATAATCTCGTTGACACCTTCTTCGTCGGCAAGCTTGGCACATCGGCAACTGCCGCTGTAGGCGTTATCTTCTCGATTATGGCTCTCATTCAGGCTATCGGCTTTACATTCGGCGTCGGCTCGGGTAGCTTTGTTTCCCGTCTTATGGGCGCAAAGGAAAATGAAAAGGCTAATTCTGTAGCTTCCACAGCATTCTTTGCTTCTATTTTCGTCGGCTTTTTACTTATGGGCTTCGGTCTTATCTTCCTCGATAAACTCGTTTACTGGCTGGGCGCAACAGACACAATCGCGCCATTCGCCATGGACTATGCCCGAATCATTCTTTTCGGCGCACCTATTATGACAGCGGTTTTCGTAATGAATAACCTTCTCAGAGGCGAAGGCTCGGCTATGCTCTCCATGATCGGCGTTGCCAGCGGCGCCATCATCAACACTATTCTTGACCCTATTTTCATCTTCGCCCTCGATATGGGCATTTCGGGCGCGGCTCTCGCAACTGTGCTCAGCCAGCTCACCAGCTTCCTTGTCCTCTTCTCCAATTTCAGAGGCGGCAAGAGCAACCTCAAGCTTTCTATAAAGGCAATAAGCAAGGATATTGCGGTACATAAGGAAATCCTCAAAATCGGCGCTCCTTCCCTTTTCCGCCAGGGTCTTGCATCTCTTGCAAGTATCTTCCTCAACCTTGCAGGCGCGCCATTCGGCGACGCAGCTATTGCCGCTATGAGCGTTGTAAACCGCGTGACTATGTTTATCCAGTCTGTGCTTTTAGGCTTCGGTCAGGGCTTCCAGCCTGTTGCCGGCTTCAGCTGGGGTTCAAGAAATTACAAGCGTCTTCTTGAAGGCTATACATTCTGCCTCAAAACAGGCTTTACAGTTATGGCGTGTATCGCACTCTGCAGCTTCTTCCTCGCAACTCCTATCGTTGAAATCTTCCGCAAGGGCGACCCTGATGTTACAGCCATCGGCTCCCTTGCTCTCCGCTTTGCCTGTGTGATGGTGCCGCTTCAGGCTTACACAATCATCACAAATATGCTTTTCCAGTCGATAGGCAGAGCGAAAGCCGCCGCTGTGCTTGCTCTTGCAAGACAGGGACTTTTCTTCATCCCATTCATTCTCACACTTCCTAACTTCCTCGGCATTCTCGGTATCCAGATTGCCCAGCCTTTAGGTGATTTCGGCACATTCTGCATCTCCTTCCCGCTTTCCATTTCCATTATAAAGGAACTCAAGCTTCTTGTCGAAGCTGAGGAAAAGGAGAAAAATTAAGCAGCCTTCGGCTATGAAAAACGAAGCAATGCTTACGCATTATGAAGTGTTTGCTTTGCAAACAGAAGGTGTGACGAAGTCACATTTAATAAGCATCTCTCCCTCCGCCCTTCGGGCACCTCCCCCTACAAGGAGGAGGCTCAGGAAACTCAAAATAAACAAGAACCACACTAAAAAGGAGGCACCATTCCATGTATGACATCAGAGAAAAATCGATCCTTGAGCTTCACGAAGCTCTTGAAAAGGGCGAAACAACTTCTGTCGAGCTTGTGAAGGCATATCTTGCCCGTATTGCAAAGTACGACAGCGGGAACCTCAATTCTGTCCTTGAAATCAACCCTGACGCCCTTTTTATCGCTGAAAAATGCGACCTTATGCGTAAGGAAGGTCTTGCCGAAGGGGTTATGTTCGGCATTCCTGTAATGGTAAAGGACAACATCGACTCTTGCGACAAAATGCACACAACAGCCGGTTCTCTTGCTCTCATGAATAACGTCCCTCTCTCCGACAGCGGTGTTGTCGAAAAGCTGAGAAGTGCAGGCGCAATTCTCATGGGCAAGACAAACATGACTGAATACGCAAACTTCATGACTGAGAAGATGCCTTCCGGCTATTCTTCCCGCGGCGGTCAGGTTATCAACCCATACCACAGCGTGCTCACTCCTTCGGGCAGCTCCTCCGGCTCAGGCGTTGCTACAGCCGCTTCATTTGCCGCTGCATGTGTGGGCACAGAGACAAACGGCTCTATCATCTCTCCATCGAAGAACAACTGCATCGTCGGCATCAAGCCTACTGTCGGCCTTGTTTCCCGCAGAGGCATCATTCCTATCTCCCACACACAGGACACAGCAGGTCCTATGGCCCGCTCGGTTGAAGATGCGGCTATCCTGCTGACAGCCATCGCAGGTATGGACGAAAATGAAGAAACAACCCTCACAATTCCTGACAGCGTTATCGGCATCGACTATCTTGACTTCACTAAAAAGGATGTCAAGGGTATGCGTATTGGCTATGTTGTCGATGCAAAGCTCAGTGAATACGAGCAGGCAAGCATGGATTTAGCTCTCGAAACGCTGAAAAACTGCGGCGCAGAGCTTGTTCCTGTCGAGCTCAATTATTCCGGCAAGCACAGCCGCGCTGTAATGTGCCACGAATTCAAGGCAGGTATCAACGCTTACCTTATGGGCACAAGCTGTGATATGAAAAACCTCACAGACATCAGAGAGTATAACCTTGCTCATTCCAAGGCTTGTCTTAAACATAACCAGACATTACTCGACCAGTGCGATGCTCTTTCGGGCAGACTTACAGAGCGCGAATATCTTGAAGGCTTGCTTGATAATCTTGAACGCTCCCGCGGCACTATCGACAGAGTCTGCAAAGAATATAATGTAGAGCTTTTCATTCAGGCTCATTACAATTCCATCCACGCTGTTTCCGGCTATCCTTGCATCACAGTGCCTACTGAATTGCCTGCAAAGACAACAGGCAGAAGCATTTTCTTCATCGGTCCTAAGTGGAGTGAAGGCGCTCTCATAACTGCCGCTCACGCATTTGAACAGGCTTCACGCAAGCGCATTGCTCCTGAGCTTTTCGCATTTGAGCCTGCAACATTGGACGATGTGAATGAAATCCTCGCTCTCTACATCAGCAAGAAGGGAACACCATTCTGTGCATGGAATGAGTATTATCCTACAATGGTCGATATCGAAGTTGACATCGCTGAAAATAATCTTTTCGTTTACAAGAATGAAAACGGTGACATCATCGGCGCAGTTTCTCTTGAAAATGCAAAATCCGCTGAAAATCCAGATCTTGCATGGTCGACAATGGGCAAGAGCATTGCTTTCTCCCGTCTTTGCGTGGCAAACGAGTATACAGGCAGAGGCTTAGGCATGGATATTCTCGGCTTTGCATATACTGTTGCAAAGGAAAGAGACTACGCATACGGCAGAATCCTCGCTTCAAAGGACAATGATATTTCAATGCATATGTACACAAAGAAGCGCTACAGAGCGACAGGCGAATGTGAAATGTACGGCGTAGATTTCATCGGCTTTGAAGTGGATTTGTATAATTTGTAAGTTAAATTGTATTGTTTGCGGGAGGGCGTGGAAACCCTCCCCTACATCCCGTATTTGGTGAAATATTCTGTAGGGGCGGTGCCTCTGTGCCCGCCCGTTCTATCTGCTCATATCAACTCCTTATTCACATCAGAAAGGTAAAACTCAATGGACAAAAGACCTATCGGCGTGTTCGATTCGGGCATCGGCGGACTTACAGTTCTCCGCGAGATAATGGAACAGCTGCCTTATGAAAATGTAATATATTTCGGCGACACAGCCCGTATTCCATACGGCACAAAGTCCGAACAGACTGTCAAGAAATTCGCCTATCAGTGCGCATCCTTCCTTAAATCGATGGATGTAAAGACAATAGTCATTGCCTGCAACACAGCCAGCGCTTTTGCCATTGACTATCTGCAGGAGCGTTTTGACATTCCTGTCATCGGCGTTATTGAGCCTGGTGCAAGAGGAGCTGTTGAAACCACAAAGAACAGCAAAATCGGCGTTATCGGCACTCAGGGCACCATCGGAAGCGGCGCTTATCAGGCGGCTATCATGGAAAAGAACCACGAAGCTGAGGTTATCGGCATTCCGTGTCCTCTTTTCGTGCCTATTGTTGAGGAAGGCTGGGAATATTCAACAGTTGCCGAGCTGACAGCCCAGCAGTATCTCATCGAGCTGAAAGAGCACGGCGTCGACGCTCTCGTTTTAGGCTGCACTCACTATCCTATTCTTCGTTACACCATCGGTAAGGTGCTTGGCGAAGGGGTAAAGCTTGTAAACCCTGCCTTTGAAACAGCAAAGGAGCTCAAGGAGATTCTCACCGAAAAAGGTATGCTCAAAGAGGATTTCTCCAAGCCTAAATATGAATATTTCGTAAGTGACGCCCCTGAAAAGTTCAGACGAATGGGGGGCAACTTCCTTAAAAAGGACATCGAATCGCTTCACGAAATCGCCATCGACAGCATTGCAGTAGATGAATAAAAGATAAAGCCACCCGTTTGGGTGGCTTTTTTATATTATATTTCAAACCAGAATGTGGAACCTTTGCCTATCCCGGATTCAACACCGTAACTGCCGTTGTGAAGTTCGATGACCGAGCGCACAATGGAAAGCCCAGTCCCTGTGCCGATTTTTGCAGCACTCTGCTCATTGTATGAAGCATCTGCATCGTCATCATCGAAAGAAATATCATAAAGACTCATGTCGTGATTTAGAATACTTTAAGTATTATTTCCCCTATTTATTACGTTTTCCGCAGGTTTTTCTTGGTTTTATGTCGGAGCTGTTGTCTGCATTTTCTTCGTGCTGCAGCCTGCAAAAAAGACTGAGACACATTACAAGAGCAACCGACAATGCGATTTTTTCTTCACTATAATTCCTCTCTGACTGTTGCCGCACGGCTGCAAATTATTGTAAGATTTCCGTATTTTGAAAATGGTGTGGGATACACCTCATATTTTGAAAGTGCCCGCTAAAGCCATATAAGGAAGGCTGACGGGTTTTTTATTTCAGCAAGGAAATTTCTCAGGAAGTAAACTCGAGCCAAAACTGCCCCTTAAAAGGCTTATATCGTCACATCTTCGATAAGATATTTCTTCTTCATTCGCCGAAATACATAACTTGCCGTATTATCCCTTCTTTCTGCCGCTATTCTATCAGCATATTATTCTTTTCCTGTGCCATCTGGGTGAATTTTAAGTGAAGAAAATAAATTGTATGGCAATTTTTATAGCGGTGTGGTAAAATTAAAGTGAAGGAATATGATTTTTCTCCGACTTATCAAAATGCCACACTTTTGACATAATAATATTATAATCTAAAGGTGAAAACAAAAGACAGGAGGTCTTTTTATGTATAAAATTCTCATTGCAGACGACAATAAGCAGATTACCAATATACTGAGCAGCTACGCCAGAAACGACGGCTACACTCCCCTTGTTGCATTTGACGGCAACGAAGCTCTCGAGATTTTCCGCAAGGGCGGCGTTGACATCTGCCTGCTCGACGTTATGATGCCGGGCATGGATGGTTTTGAGCTTTGCCGCACTATACGCAAGGAATCCAACGTGCCTATCATCATGGTTACAGCCAAAGGTGAAGACTATGAGCGCATCATGGGTCTCGACATCGGCGCCGATGACTATGTTGTAAAGCCGTTTTCCCCTGCCGAAGTCATGGCGAGAGTCCGCGCTGTTATGCGCCGTATCGACACGCCTGAAAAGACACGCAATACTTTCACATATGAAAATCTCCACATCGACCTGGACAATTATTCCGTCAAGATAGACGACACAAATATTGCGCTGACAAAGAAGGAAATCGAGCTTCTCTGGACCTTTGTCACAAACAAGGACAAGGTTTTCTCCCGTGATAATCTGCTCGACAGCCTCTGGGGCTTCGATTATTTCGGCGATACACGCACAGTCGACAGTCATATCAAACGTCTCCGCGCAAAACTCGATACTGTACCGCATCCAAAATGGGATATCAAGACTATCTGGGGTGTAGGTTATAAGTTCGAGGTGCGTGATGAATAAAATCAAAGACAAGTTAAACGAACAGAAAGAAACTCACAAACGTGTAAGAAGCCTGTGGAAAGAGCTTTCAAAGCGTTTTCCATTTATCAAGGACAACATCGCACAGAAGCTGATGTTTTACTTCTTTCTTGTAATCCTCATTTTCGCCCTCATCATCAGCGCTGCCTTCACAAGTATTTTCGGCAGAGAAATCATCGAGAGCAATCGTGAGAATTTACAAGCCCGTACTCTGGCTTTTTCCAAAAGCCTTTCAGAGTATCTTTCTTCTCCTAAAGGCTCGAGCCAGATAAACTTTTCTGTATATCTCAAGGTACTTTCGGACACCAACACCTCTGACGTATGGATTATTGACGACAGCCTTGAGATTTACACAGCGGGCAACAACACTATAAACTACCGCGATTTGCCAAAGAGTGCAAATACAATCGTCACCGACGCTTTCAGCGGCAAAACTGTCACCTCCGAGGGTTTCACATCGGTGCTTCAGACTCCGTCAATTACTGTTGCCACACCGATTTACCGTGGTCAATATGTCATCGGCGTACTGATGATGCACTCGCCTATCGCAGGTATGAACAAGATGGCTGTCAACAGCTTCAAAATCTTCCTCATCTGTGTTGTCGGCGCATTGCTGATATCTCTCATTCCGACAGTGCTGCTTTCCAAGCGCTTTACAAACCCTATCATCCTCAAGGAAGCTGAAGAAAAGCTCAAGCTTGAGCAGATGCGCAGAGATTATGTTGCCAACATCTCCCACGAGCTGAAAACCCCTGTAACCGTCCTGCGCGGCTCACTTGAAGCCCTTGTCGACGGCGTTATAACCGACGAAGCAGACGTCAAGGAATACCATCAGCAGATGCTCCACGAAACGGTATATCTCCAGCGCCTTGTGCTCGACCTGCTCGACCTTTCACGTCTGCAGAACACAGGCTTTGAGATTCAGCACGAGCCTGTTTCGCTGACTCAGGTGCTTGAAGATGCCATAAAGAGTGGTGAAAAGCTGGCGCACGACAAGAATATCACGATAAATAAGACGATAAACTCACCGAAGGACGACTTTATCGGTGACTACGGCCGCCTTCGTCAGATGTTCATTATAATTCTCGACAATGCCATCAAGTTTTCCAATCCGGACAGCTCGATAGATATAATTTTCACCGGAAATAAGATCCAAATCCGCGACTACGGCTGCGGTATCGAGCCCGAAAGACTGCCGTACATTTTTGAGCGATTCCACAAATCGGGCGGCGAAAACAACAAGACAGGCTCAGGTCTCGGCCTTGCCATCGCCCGTGAAATTGCCCACCGCCACGCCATCAAAGTTTCAGCACGAAGCACCGTCGGCGAAGGCACCGAATTCAAGTTCGAGTTTTAAGAGTGTCTTCCACACTTCCGAATTAAACAAAAAGCCACCCTTCTTGGGTGGCTTTTCTTATTCAATAAAATTATTCCGCATTTGGGTCAGGCACTTCGACGCAGCGAATCGTCACACGCTCCTGCGCGCCGTAAGTACAGGTGAATAAAGTGAGGTCATAATCGCTGCCCACCATCTCCTCGATAGCATCGGGCGCGACTGTGTAAATCTCCGCCACTTCGTAATAAATCTTACTGCTGTCCATGGCAGTGAAAACAATGCTGTCGCCCTGACGAAGGCTTGTCACGCCGCCGAAATGGCCCTTGTAATTATGCGCCGCAATGACGAGATTATCGCCAAGCGTACCAAAATAACGGCACGGCGAGCGCTTGAGCTTGGTCATACTCCATTCGCACTGCACAGGCAGAACTCTGTCCAGCTTCGGAATGGACAATAAGCCCATATAATAAGCGCCGTCCAGCTCGGTCACCTTCAAAGTACGCACCTGCGTAGTGGCAGGATACTCGCCCGAAGCGATCTGATCGTCAGGCACATATTCGATGACTTCCTGAAAATCCATTTCAACGATTTCAGGCTCAGGCGCCTCGATCTGTTCAATAATAGCCTGAGCATCATGCAGGCTTTCCTGCGTAGCGCGGTTATCGTCCCACATATTATAGCCGAAAAGCGCGCCCGCTCCAATAATGAGCAAGAGGCCAAGTCCCATAAGGAACTTGCCTCTTGTGAAAGTTTTCTTATTCATAGATTAGTTCTTGTTCTTCTTTTCGCTTGCATAGCCCATACCGAAAAGCAGCATACCGCTCATTGCCATAATAGGAACAGGCCACTGGTGCATACCTGTTTCAGGAAGTTCTTCCTTTGGAACATCTGGATCATCGATATCGATATCACCCTCTGTGGAGCCGGATGGAACATCTGGGTCAGGGATGTCGATAGTTGGTTCTGTAGAGCCAGTTGTGCCTGTAGTAGGCTTTGTTGTAGGCTCTTCATCGTCAGGTCTGTACTGAAGTTTTGCGAAAACTTCGATATCAAATACCCATTCTGTGCCCTCAGTATTAGTATAAGGAGCAGCAATAAGAATTGGCTTGATAGTTTCAAAAGTCCAGTCCGTAGCGCTCTGTCTTACAAGATATACGCCAGGAACGAGATTATCGAAAACAACGATACCCTTGTCTGCATCGCCCTCAGCAGCACCTGTCTTTGCAGTTGCTACAGTGATTTTCTTGAGCTCTTCTTCATTGCCGTAGAGAAGATTTCTGATTCGAAGATCAATTTCTTCTGTGTTTTCCTTGTTTTCAGCTTCCTTCATGCCGTTGAGCTCGATAGGATCATCAGCAACAACAAGCTGTCCAGCAAGGTCGTAATAAAGGTTATTGTTTTCAATTTTTGCGTTGCCAACCTTATAGAGAGTAAGTTCAATACCGTCTATAAGCCTTTCGCCAATCTTTGCAGTAACCTTAATCGAACAATTTTCTTCGTCGGCATTAAATGCCCCGGCAACAAGTGTCATGCTCATAGCAAGAGCAATCACCAATGCCATAATAGTAGTAAATCTTTTTTTCATAAGCCTCTTTCCTTTCGGTCATAATGGCGTAATTTTACTTATTTATATCTCGCTTCTCGTCTCTCTATGACGAGGGGTGCGTTTCCAATGCGTCGCAGACGCATCTTATTTCACTCTTTTAGCCTTCTTGTTGCCCCTGCCCATTACGAAAATGAACAGCACAAGCAGCATCGGCGCTGCCACTATAGGTGTGACAAGCAAAGTGTCAACCTGAATAGCATCCGCCGTAACGCGTGCCGCCACAGTATCAACAATGGCATTTTCCACGCGGTGTCCCCGCACCAGCATACGGTGAGTGTTGATGCCGTAAGGGGTGCATGTGACAATCGTACATTCGTCCTTGCCCTCATGAATCGCCAGTTCATCCAGCTCTTCCGGCAGAACGATGCGAATTTGGTCAATCTGATAGGTCAGAATCTCGTTGAGCACATACATAACGAATGTATCGCCCTCGACAAGCTGGTCAAGGTCTGTCAGAAGTCTTGACGACGGCAGACCGCGGTGTCCCGTAACGACAGCGTGAGTATTTTCGCCGCCTATCGGGATAGACGAGCCGGGCATACAGCCCACGCCGACCTGCAGTACAGATTCCTCTGTGCCGAGGTAAAGCGGAAGGTCGACGCCGATAGCGCCTATTTCGATATAGCCTATAGGGGTGTTCATCTCGCCGAAAATGCTGTGGTACGCCTTGAGCTTTTCTTCGTTAGGCGCAAAGCGGATAGGGTCATTGAGGAGCGAAGCGTTATATTCGCGGGCTCTCTCAAAATGTTCGGCGTAAAGGTTAGGGTCGAAATTGCTCATAGCTTCGACATATTCAGCGATAGCTTTCGACTGGTGCTTGGAGTTAATATAGTCGGCGACAGTCGGATAGAGCAATACGGAGAGGCCTACGAAGAAGATGATGACGAGAATTATAGTGGATAAGTGCTTTTTCATAGGAATCTCCCTGTTGCTCCATATTGGGGGCGGGCTGAGCCGCCCCCTTCTATGAATAATTTTAACAAGTTTTGAATTGAATGTCAACGATTACTGTTCGTTAGCCATCTTCTTCTTTGTAACGAGAAGAACAGCAGCGCCGATCATCATAACAGAACCGAGAACGTAGAACATTGTTGTACCAACGCCACCTGTGGATGGGAGGATAGCACCGGACTGGTTAATAACCTGAACACCACCGTTTACATATGTTGTGCCATCTTCATTCATAATAGCATTATTGTTTGCGTTTTCAATTGTTACAGCCTTACGTGTTGTAAGCATATTGTAACCTGCTGGAGCTGCAGTTTCTTCGAGGTAATATGTACCGTTGCCAAGGCCCTGAATTGTAACCTTGCCTGCTTCAATAGCAACGCCTGTTTCTTCAGCAGTTGCTACACGGTAAACACCTGTTTCACCTTCTACTGCAACAACTTCAATTTCTTCACCTGCTGTTTCAGCATTATACAGTCTAAATGTTGCGCCTTCAAGGAGAACATTTTCGTTTGTTGTCTTTACAAGGTCAAATTCATAAGAAAGAACTTCAACCTTTGCTGGTGCACTTGTCTGCTGAGAGTATGTGAGCCATGCTGTATTGTCATTTGTTTCAGTTGCGATTTCAACTTCTTCGTTAACTGTTGCTGTGTATCTAATAGTTACTACTGCATCATTATCAAGAGCCTTAACAAATGTTTCATTGAAAACGATTTCAAATGTGCAATCATCTGCTGGATCTGCGTTAAGTGTTACATTTTCAACATCAGCAATTGCTACACCATTAACTTTGAAAGAATTTGCATTAAGTGTAAGACCATCTTCCATTGTATCATGAACTGTGATAGCTTTATCTGTGTTCTTACCGTTAGTTACCTTAATTTCATATGTAATTACATCATTGATGGAAGCAGTTGTGGACTTAACAAGAGTTTCTGTTTCGTTTACAATAACGATGTTTTTATCGAGTGTTGGTTCAACGTTCTTTTCAACGAGGTCAACATTTTCTTCGTTTGTAAGAAGAGCGCAGAGAGCACCGAGTGTTGTATCAACAAAGTAGTAACCTGCTTTGTCAACATTGATTGTGAGGGAACCATCTACTGTTGCTGTTGCTGTGCCATCTTCTTCCTTTGCAATATTCTCAGCGAGGAAAGCTGCAAATTCAGCTGCCTTAGCTGTATTAAATACTGCATTATCAACTGTAAGAACATACATATGTTCATTTGTTGCTGTCTTTGTAAGTGTAAGACCCTTACCTGTAAATACTGCCTGATCTGCAACTGCATCAGCGCCAGTCATAAACTTTACAACTACATTAAACCATGCATCTGTATCAAGAATGGAGTAAGCATAGTTGCTTTCACCGGACTTTGTTACATCAAAAATCTTATATGCGTCGTATGTTTCGCCCTTCTGAGCATTTGTAACTGTGATTGTTGCTGCGAAGGATGTTACGCAGAGGGAAAGGGCCATGATGAGGGCCAATGCGAGGGATAAATATTTGTTAGCGCGTTTCATAGAGTTTCTCCTTCCTCATATTTAATTTTTTAACGCCTTTTTTATCTAAGTCTCTGCAGGAGTGTCATCATTCTCCTGCAGAGAACTTATTTAGATTTGGGAGGCTTATGCCTCGTTTCTTCTCTTGCGGAAAATAACTGCGCCCGCCAGAGCCATCATTGTCATACCAATGATTCTGAATACGCCAGTGCCTATGCCACCTGTGTTAGGAAGCACCGCACCAGTTACGTTTGTGAAGTAGACGTTTTCAGCTTCACCAACCTTAACAACTACCTTATCACCATGTGTGAACTCTGTATCATTGTCAACTTTCCATCTTGGAGCATAACCACTATACTCAATTTCTTCGATAATGACTTCTGCACCGATTGGAAGGTCTTCAAGTGTAACAGTTTCACCAGATTTTACGATAACCTCTTCTGTTACATCATTAACAGTTACATTGAACTTAAATGGTGTACCAGTTGTTGGAGTACCGTTTACAAGGAGTTCCTTACTGATGTTAAGGTCTGCAACTGCATCACCATAGTAGTTTACAAAGCCAATAGTTTCTTCTCCACCATTCTGCTCAAGTGTTGTTGTGCCGTTTGGATTTGAATCTTCATCGTCCTTTGTAGCATCTGTACTTGTAACAACTGTTCGCTGGTATACAGTTTCATCAGTATTGCCGTTTGCTGTAATGATTTCAGCTACCTTATACTGTTTGCCTTCTTCAAGCATAAATGTATAAGTACCGCCATTTTCAACAAGTTCTTCGTATGTAATTGGATCGCCGAGAGCTACCCATTCATCGCCATCCTTTTCATAGAGCTGGAAGTTTGCAGCAAAGCCTGTTGGAGCTGTGCCTTCTACGCCGTCTATCATAAAGGACTTGGAAATTGTCAATGGGCTTGTGAACTTAGCGCTGTTGTTGATAGTAACACTTGCAGAACCAGCCGCAGGCATTGTTACTGACAAGGTTTCTTTTTCGCCGTGTACATATTCCTGTGTCGCGTTGTTGCCGTTGGAGTCAGCCGCTGTGTAAGTAATATCATACATATTGTCTACACGACCTGTTTCACCAGGTTCTGGCATTACAGCAATTTCGCTGATTCTGATTTCTGATTCGGCTTCAATATTAGGGAAGATAGCCATCTGGTCATGCTTCAAAACGAAAGTACCATTTTCACTTGTAGTATACTTTGGTGTTTCATTTGGATAGATGTAATATTCTTCACCATTCAATGGCTGATATGTTCCGTCAACCTTTTCTTCAACCAACATTGTGTATTCAAGCTCTGCCATCTGTGCTTCGTAGTAATTTTCTACTTCCTTACGTACGGAAAGAGAACCGCTTGGAATTGTTGGGAGATTAAATCTAAGCTTGAGGTTTGACGCACCTGAACCACGTTCGTAATAGAATATCTGCATTGTATGGAGTGTACCATCAGCAAATGTATTAGTTCTTTCATTATCCCACTTATACATATTGGTTGCTTCTGTTGCTCCAACAGCTGTATTATACTGGGAACGAATATTGGTATATAACCAATTTTGAGAGGTTGCAGTTGTTACTGTATCTGTATAACCAACCTCACCTGTTGTAAAGTTGATATAACCAGACTGTGCGTCATGGATACCGCCAAGGTCAAGGACGAGATTACCATCGATATATACCCACATATCATCGTCACCAGTGAACTCAAAAATCATTGGTTCGCCGTTGTAAAGACCATCCTTTGGCTGATAGAACTCAGCATTGACATACATACCAAAGTAGTAATCGTTATCTTCATTAAATCCATAAAGATCTTCATTATATCTTGGATCGTCTTCACTTAATTCATCACCCACACTGTCATACAAATTATAATCCTTAACATTATCAGGATCTAATGTATTATATGGGAAATAGTTACCACGCTGGAAGAAGTACTGACCGTCGCCCGCTGTATTTGGAGTACCAAGTTCTTCGTATACAGTGAAATTACCAGTTTCTTCATTTATAGACGCAAAGTTTTCAAACGCACTGTAATAAAATTCACCTGTTTCATTATATCTGTCAGCGAGGAAAAGATGATTTACTCGTGCATCCTCTGTCTCAGTAATCCAGTTTTTAATACTTGTACCACTACTGGAGGATTGCTGACCTGTAAATGTAGGGAATCCGTCTTCCTCTACTCTGGCATTCAGCATACCTTCCTTAGTATCACCCGTGCCATAGCCACCACCAGTGAACATATCTGTACCGCTCTTATTGTTACCTAATGTAAAGTTGAACAGATACATATTGACACCCTTGGAGGTACTGTCAACAGTTGCAACTGTGTGGAGTGCTGTGTCATGCTTGATATAGAGTGTTAAAGATTCACCAGCCAATGTATATTCACCAGCATCCTTTAACTTGTAGTACCAAACTTCATTATTGTAATCATACTTAACAGCTTCAATCTCATCACCATCTATTGAGTCGATATGCGCACTCATAAATGTGTAAGCAGAGTCATCAACACCAAAGTTTTCTTCATTTGCTACAATATCAATATCAGCTGTTACAGCTTTTTCGACTGGATTGCCAATCGCTGTACCATCTGAAGTATAGTGATTAAGAGTTAAAGTTCCTGTTGCTAATGATTTATAAACGAGATATACATCTGCATTTGTTGTTGTAGCCCACTGAGTACCAGATTGATATTGGTTATTTATATTATTGGTATAAAGCCAACCTCTACTGTTGCCAAAATTGCGATATGTAACATATACATTAGAGCTTGTTGAATAAGTTCCAACCCTTGTTTCTACATATTCATATTTATCTTTATCAGAATCTGCTAACTCTTTAAACTGGTCAAGGCTTACCCAAGTTCCAGCATTTTGATTCGAAAATGATGTAGTTGCACCCTGTACCGTTTCGTTGCCGTCTTCATCGATATAATGGACTGTTAATCTATACTGATTTGCCCATGTAATAGTAAATGTGGAGAAGGACTGGACTTCGAATGCGGCTACGACTGCGTCGCCTTCTTCGATTGTTTCGACAGGAACGAGAGCTTCTTCCTCTGCCTGTTCTTCAACTACAGGAGTCTGCTCAGGAGCTTCGTCTGTTGTTTCAGCCTCTGGTTCTTCCGCAGGCTGTTCTTCGACGATTTCTTCCTCTGCAGGAGTTTCTTCCGCTGGGATTTCTTCTTCCGCAGCTTCTTCCTCTGTTGTTTCAGGGAGAGTTTCTGTTTCTGTTTCAACAGGAGTTTCTTCGATTACAGGAAGGTCTTCCTTCTTGACGATTTCGACATTTGCTGTTTCGTCCGACTTATCGGCTACGACTTCGATTTCAATATCAGTACCGAGCTCAAAGAGGCCGAGGAACTTCATCGCAGGGACTTCTTCGTGGTGCTGGATGGAAATCGACTCAGGGTCGGCTGTTTCAGGAACGAGGCCGATTGCGTTGATGCAGACATAAACCGGAGCTTCCGGCTCGATTTCTTCGCCTGCAAGCTCGAAGCGGATGTCCATAGCTGCGAAGTTGTTTTCGACTGGCTCTTCTTCATCGCCGAGATTTTCGTTGAGCTGGTCGCGGGCTTCGGCATACTCGTCGGAGTCTTCTTCAAAGAGGTCTACCATAAGGTATGAATCTTCAGGAAGAGCATCTTCCGGAGCGTAGACGCGGACTACGAATCTGTTGAGCTCGTCTGTGAACTCATACATTGTGTTGCAGTTTTCAGGGATGTCGAGGTCGGAAGGGACGACGAGCATCATTGTGCCCTGTTCAGGCTGCATGCAGGATTCGATGTGTTCGTGTTCTTCCAGCTCACAGACAAGAATCTTTTCGAAGCAGTTTTCGTCGTGGATGTGCTCTGCCGGAGCGGAAGGAGCAACGACGACAGGAGCTGCTGTTGTGGATTCTGTTGCCGCTGTTGTTGCTTCGGTTGGAGCCTCAGTTGGGGCTTCAGTCGGAGCTTCTGTAGCTGCTGTAGTTGGTTCCGGTGCGGCTGTTGTTGCCTCAGTCGGAGCTTCTGTAGGGGCTTCTGTAGGAGCCTCTGTAGGAGCTTCAGTTGGGGCTTCAGTTGGGGCTTCAGTTGCCACTGTCATGGACTCTGGGACAGGGCCGGACTCAACTGTGACTTCGATCTCGTCAGTTGTTTCGTTGCTCATAGGAGCGATAACTTCGGAAGTTTCAGCTTCTGCGGATGGAGTTTCGGCAGGCTGATCTTCTTTTGTTTCGACAACTGTTGCAGGGATCTCTGTCGAGGTTTCAGGCTCGGAGACAGGTTCGTTTTCTGTTTCCGTGTCTGTGCTTTGGGTTGTGTCATCACCAAGCGCACACTTCAATGTGACTTCATAACATTCATCGGTGTGAGTGTGTTCAGCGAGACCGCAAGTATAATCATTTTCCAATGTAACTGCCGGCTGAACCAGACTGTACATTGTGAACATTGAAACTATAATTGCCATCGCTGTGAAGCCAGCCATTGCTCTGTGTCTCTGGATGCGCTGTTTTGCGAATGCGTTGATCATGCGTTTAACAGTTTCTTGCACGCGCTTTCCCCCTTTCTTTATGGTCAATAATTTTTAACTATTCGATAAAGCCGAGTGCACCGAGCGGCCAGACACGGAACACGACTTTGCCAAGTACTTGCTCTGAGCTGACAGGACCGACTGCAACTGTTCGGCTGTCTAACGAAACAGCTCTGTCATCACCCATTACGAAGACTTTGCCATCGGGAACCTGATATGGAAGTTCGATATTGCATTCGCCGAGGGCTTTTTCTTTAATGTAAGGCTCATCGAGGGCGACGCCGTTGATATAGACGTTGCCGTCAAGGTCGATATCGACCCACTCGCCTGCTTTTGCGATGACTCTTTTGATGAGGATGCGGTTGTTGTAGTAAAACGCTGTGATGTCGCCAGGAGCGAATTCATCGGTTTTTACGGCTAAGACGAACTGCCCGTCGATAAGCGTCGGCGTCATGCTTGCGCCCGTGATCTGGAGCACCGGCATAACGAGGGTGGCTATCAGGATGGCTATCGCCGCCACGACGAGGAGAGAATAAATCGTGCCTCGCAGGGCTTTGCCGTATTTTCTGATGTACTTGCGTCGTGCGATTTCACTTTCCATCTGGTCGAGTGTAGGATACTGAGGGTTGTTATTCGTGCTCATGCTGCTTCACCTCGTCTATCACACTCTGGAGAACTTCATCGTTGACATCACTTTTTTTGAGTTTGTAGTGCAGGCTGTAGAGATACTGTTCGGCAGCCGCCTGCGCCGCTTCGAACACGCCGTTGATTCTGATCGCTGCTTCTGCGATCGAGCCTGATTCTTCAAGAATCAATGCCCTTGCTTTGAGCTCCTCCTCTTTCTGAGCCAGTTCCGAGCGGAGCTTCTGCAATTCTTTTTCCTGTTCTGCAAGAAGTTCCAGCAGCTGCAGCTTGCTCAGCTTTCTTAACGGATTTTTGGGATTACGCATTTGTTCCTCCGTAAATTGAATTAAAAAAGGAGCATCCGGACGTTCCGCAGCTCCTTGTTTGCATATATTTATAGCATAGAAAAGAGCCTTGCGCCCGTTATAAATGGTAGCCGAACGATCATAGCTTGCACCTTAGACTCTGGCTTTGCGTCCTACACTTTCGCATAGTTTGCCCTTTTCTATTGATAGCAATATTATATATTATTAAATATGAAAAGTCAATGAAGAAACTGCTTTTTTTCTCTTGCCGTTTCGTAAAAAAATTGCCTTATTTTTTATGCGTTTTATCTAAATCTCAAATTATTTTTAGTATATTTTGTCACATAGTAAAATTTTAATATCTGCCGTACGACAAGTGTGTGACTTTAGTGTGAATCGTGACATCTGCGACCTTTACAGCATGAAAAAACCGCCCTTTGAAGGGCGGTGATTATTTTATCTGATAACCCATACGGCTGTCGGGTCGACGTGCTTGCCGTTTATTTTCACTTCAAAGTGAAGGTGTGCCCCTGTTGCCTTGCCTGTCTTGCCGACTGTGCCGATAACATCGCCCTGATTTACTCTGTCGCCCTGCTTTACAAGGGCTTCTTTCAGGTGTGCATAGAGGATCTCGGCGGTATCGTTGGAAATTATGATGTAGTTGCCCTTTTCAGAGTCAAAGCCCTGCTCGATAACTCTGCCTGTTATCGACGCAACCACATCTGTGCCTTCATTATATACAAGGTCGATGGCAGGGTGGCTTTCCGAATACGGACGGGAAGCTATCTTTCTGTAGTCTGTGCTTTCGCACGGATAGAGAATGAGGGTATGATCTGTGGTGTCGCCCAACGGGATATAATGTACGATAGGCAGAATGGATTTCCTGATATATTCCACCATTTCTTCGCTTAAAATACCGCCTTCAATGGTGTATGTAAGGCCGTTTTCGCTCATTATAAAGTCGTCACTCTTGACGATTTCACCCTCGTTTGCCTTGATGCGAATAGTGAAAAGAGTGCCCTTATCGTTACTGAATACCACGCTGTCCTCGTTTTCGGCAATGATGAAATCATTGTGGAGGGCAAGAGGCATTTCGAGGGAGAAGTTTTTCTCCTCATTCCAGATTCCGACGCCTGTTATAAGCGGGATTTTGCCGTTTTCATCATAGACTTCGGCATAGAAATCATCAAAAAGCCCTACTGCGCGCATTTTATTGAAGTAATCATAAGGCACATAGGTTGTATTGCCCGACAGCACAACAGGCTTTGCCATGACGATATTTTCTGTGCTGCCGTGGGAATAGCCGCCGATATAGCCTGCTGACGAGCCTATCTGCACTCTGCCCACATACTTGCCGCCCTTATTGTCAGGGGTTAAAAACTGGACGACGCCCTTGAAATATGTAATGTCCTCATCTGGGATATTTTCAAGATTGAGCATCTCGCGAATGGGCAGATATACTGTGTTGTTTGCAACAAATGGCTTATGCTCAAGATTTATCTCCTTGCCGTGGAGAAAAACCTTTATATTTTCGCTTGTGGTATCACCGCCGCCTGCCAGCACACCGCTGACGAAAACCGAGGTGAAAATCATTGCAAAAGCGCAGACAAGGGAGATAAATCTCATCTTTCTGCTGATATTTTTCTTGTTTTTTATCATTGCGAACCTCCGCTTAAGGATCTTTGCATTTTCGCTCATACCTGCTCCGAGAGGATGTGTTTTGCCCGAAGCAAGGCTGAGAATCGTCATCATATAAGCGGTCTCGCTCTGCTTATCCATGCCCTTTGTGGCATCGATATCGCAGGATATTTCGCAGTATTCGTCACACTTTGCCGCGGCAAAATGAATGAGCGGATTATACCAATGGACACAGCGGACAAACATCACAAGCCATTTCATTAGTATATCACCCCTTCTGTAATGCACCATTTCATGGGCAATAATGCCGTCAAGCTGTGTGTCGGTCAGCTTTACATCGGGCAGAATGAGTGTCGGCTTTATCACGCCCATCAGCATCGGCGAGCGGAGAAAACCGCATTTTTTCACCTTTACAGGGCAATTTATATGGATTTCAGGGCATTTATGTACCTTTATTGCCAATATGACATAGCCTGTCAGCCTGAAAATGAGCATAAAGGCAAAGCCTGCCGTCCATATATATCGCAGGTACTGTACCATGTTTATTTCACGCTTTATCGGCTGTGGCGCTGTGATTTCGGATGGAGTTTCAGCTGCGGTTTCTGTCTGGGTTATCACTTCGGGCGCCTGCAGGATGATCTGCTGCTCAACTGTGGACTTTTCGGGCAGATTTATGTCTATCCTTACAGGCAGAATTGTGATGATAATCAGCGTCAGCCACATATAATAATGCCATTTGGGCGAAAAGTGTCTGTCGGTCAGCTTATTTATTGCCGTAAAAACCAGTATTGCCGCCGAGCCGACAAGCATTGGAATGAAAAGTTCGGTCATGGTTTAGTCCTCCTTTTCGCTTAAAAATGCCATCAGTTCCCTGACATCTTCCTCCGAGAGAGTTTGTTCGCTGAAAAGCGAGACCGCAAGGTCTTTGACAGAGCCTTCATAAAGGCTTGCGATAAGGTTCTGGGTCTGGGCGCGGCGGTATTCGCTCTTTGTGATGAGAGGCGAATAAAGATAGGAATTGCCCTTCTTTTCGCATACAACAGCGCCTTTTTCCGCAAGTCTGCCTAAAAATGTGGAGATAGTCGTGCGTTTCCAGCCCTTATCGGCAACAGCGGCATTGATGTCAGCTGTTGTGACAGGCTCTGCGGAGCTCCACAGAACTTTCATGATTTCAAGCTCTGCTTCGCCTATGCTTATATTTTTTGCCATGTGGAGGCCTCCTTCACAGGGGTGTTTTATAGCCGCCTTTCTTCTGCGCACAAAGAAACGCGTCTACATTTGTAGTCTACACTTATAGACTACACCAGTAGTCGCGTTTTGTCAAGAGGGTATTTGGAAAATATCGCAGTGTTATTTAAAAGGTGTTGTTTTGTAACGGATTAAATAATGCTGACGAGCAATGCTCGCCCCTACAACCAATCTCATCAGCCTCCTTCTTGTAGAGGGAGGTGGCACACTGAAGTTTTTCACTTTTCACCCTTACTTATTTTACCACACGGGATGCCGAGGACGTCGTCCCCTACATGGATCGTGCTATCAGAGAGGAGATTCCTCGCGCTGCTTCGGAATGACATAGTGTCGTAGGGGCGACCATTGGTCGTCCGCAAGAAAAAGCCATCCTAATGGATGGCTTATGATTATTCAATTTCTATTTCGAGTCCGACGCCTACTTCGATAACATTAAGCTTTTCCATCATTTTCGCCTTGGCAACAAGGGAAACGCAATGGCAAGGATAATTGAGCTTTATGTTGTTTTTCTCAAAATATTCTATCGTTTTGCGGAGCTGTTCATCATCGTCAAACAGATGGAATCCGCCGATAACGCCGACAACGCGGTCGTCATCACAGACACGCTTCGCCTGCTCGATAATATTGCAGATACCGCTGTGAGAGCAGCCTGTTATGACGAAAATGCCCTCCTTGCCCTTATAGGCAAGAGCTGTATCGTCAAGGAGAAAGTCGGGGCGTTTTTCGCCGTTTATCAGCTCATAACCCACAGGCTTTTTGTTTTCAAAATCGGTTACGCGCTCGATTTCGCCCAGATACCAGAGATTTTCGCTGAGCTGACAAGGCTGGGTGCCGTCACGGTAATCGGCAAGCTTTTTCACCTCATCAAGAGTGTAAGGCGCGCCGATATAAAGCCCGTCGCTTTCGTACTTCTTATTGAAGCAGGACGGATGTGCGATAAGCGGAATGTTTTTCATCGGAAGAAAATAGTGCAGTCCGCGGGTGTGGTCATTGTGCCCATGAGACAGGACTATGGCATGGATTTTATTGAGATTTATACCCATTTTTTCGGCATTATCGAGAAAAATATGGGAATAGCCTGCATCAAAAAGGATTTTATAATCTCCGTCCTCAACATAGAAGCTGAGGGCAGGCTCGCCTGTATAATAGCGGTCGATATATGTGTTGTTATCGCATAAAACTGTAAGTTTCATTTGGAGTTTCCTTTGAATTATGATTTTTGCGGTACGTCGTGAATCCCTCCACCATCGTTCCGATGGTCCCCCTCCCTTTAGGCAAGGGAGGCAGCCGTCCCCTACTCAGTTATACAATACTAAAATGGCGGAGAGATGCTCCGCCATTCATGCTGTTATTTTACTTGTCTTCGTACTTTTTCGCAAGCTCTTCTGCTTCGTTGTCGCCGAAGGTTTCGAGCGGAGTTTCAAGCATTTCTTCCAGCTCTTTCTTCTCCTTCTCTTCCTTTTCCTTCTTTTTCATCACAAGATATGTGCCGAGGGAAACAACGAAAATCACAACAGGCATTGCTATCGAGCTGCCGCTGTCGTCCTTTTTGACCATAATTCTGTCGGCCGCTTCCTCAAAGGAATCGCTGAAATATTCATTGTCATTAAGGTCGCTGTAATAATTTTCGTCAAGTCTGTCAAGCAGAATGCCTCGGGCATCGGCATCCATTACACTTTCAGCAAGAGAGCCCACAAGACAGTATGTTCTGTAATTCTCGTTCTTTTCGTAGAAAATCAACAGCAGATGGGCATTATCTTCAAAATGTTCACCGTATTTCTGCTCTGCAAAAGCCATAATTTCCTCGTCAGAGCCCGAGCCTATGTTGTCCGTGATATAGACATAAGGCTGAACGCCTGTCTGCTTATAGAAGTCACGGAGACCCTTTTCAAGCTCGCCTGAGTCGGTTATCCAGCCCAGCTCATCGGTATAATAAGCCGTTTCGATAACAGCTCCGCTTTCAAGCGGAATACGCTCGACAAAATCTTCTGCGTGGGAATTGGACATTGCGATAAAGAGTATCGAAACAACGCTGAGCACCATGAGGATGATGAGCACTGTCATAAGACAGCCGCGTGGATTACTCTGATTGCCGTTGTTATTATTGTTATTGTTATTGTTTGAAGGCGGAGGACCGCCGCCCTGATTTTTGTCCTTATTATTTATGATGACAGTAGTGCCGCCAACTCTCGGATATCCGAAAAGGCCGCCCATTCGTGGATATCCCCAGCCGCCGATACCGCCGTGGAAACCACCGTATCCGCCGTTAAAGCCGCCTGTCGGTCTGCTTCCGCCGACTCTGCCGCCCATACGGCCGCCGCCCGAAAATCCGCCGCCTCTGCTTCCGCCGAAGCCTCCGCCAAAGCTGCCGCCGCCTATTCTGCCACCGCCGCCACCGAAGGACCCGCCTCCGCCGCCACCGGCTCTGCCCATAGTTTTACCTCCTTAAAGTCACATCTCGGCTCCCCTTGTCAGGGGAGCTGGCATACGAATGTGTGACTGAGGGGTAGTTATCTCTCCCTCCGTCATCGCAAGCGATGCCACCTCCCTCCTCAGAGGGAGGCAAGAAAGCTTTACCTTGCTTAAAAGGATGCGGCGGAATACCGCATCCTCTGTAGGTGTCTGATTACTTGCCAAGATTCTTCTTGAGTTCAGCAAGTTCATCCTCAACGGATGGAGAACCCATAGCGTACTTCTTTTCAAGTTCCTTTGCTGCATCAACAGGTGCGGAGTTAAGGTCTGCCATTGCATTAGCCTTATCCAGCATATTGTCTGCCTTTTCTTCCATGCGCTTGAAAGCGTTCATTGCATCTTCAGCAGCACCTGCCTTATCATTAAACTGGTTGAGCTTTTCCTGTGTCTTTGCAACTGCAACCTTAGCCTTGATCATTTCACGGCGAGCCTTGAGTTCATTGATGTCGTTTGTAAGCTTATCGTGCATCTGGCGCATCTTTACTGCGTTTTCATGTGCAACTGCATAGGCTGTATGGAGGCCTGCGCCCGAAGCTTCAAGATCCTGCTTCTTAGCGAGGAATACGCGTGCATCGTCATCGTTGCCTGCAGCGAGAGCCTTCTTTGCAAGCTCAAGATACTTTTCAACTTCTGCGGAGTTTGCATCAGCAAGACGCTTTGCGCGTGCTTCTTCTGCCATAACGCCTGCAGTTTCCTTCTTTACCTCTGCAAGGTCTTCCATCATATCGCGGAGATACTGGTCGATCATCTTTGCAGGGTCTTCAAACTTATCAAGAAGTGCGTTTACATTAGCCTTTACGATGTCGTTGAATCTTGTGAGAATGTTAGCCATAGTTATTTTCCTCCTGTTTTTTAGATGTAACCACTCCTTAAATCAATAGCGCACTCTTCGCCGGCTCTTTTTCCGCCATTTCTGTCTAAAAATCCTCGTTAAGGCACAAAGCCTTGCCTGCGGCTTTTAGCCATTCTGTCGAAAAAATATCTCGCCGCTGAATGCACTCTGATTTACTCCGCGGTTACTTGATATGGTTTATTTGTTGGTTTATTGTTTGTTTGATTTGTTGGTTTTATTATATTATATTTGCCTGCGATTTGCAAGTGAATTGTAGGGCATTTGCAGACAACTGCAGGCAAATACAGGAGTTTTTTACATCAAGGAATGGTTCGTACGAAACGGGAGGGGCATTTTTCTCGTTCTTTCGGGGTTTTACATAAAAATGAAGCGCCCGAAAACGGACGCTTCTTTCAATTATTTATTTTTGATTTTTTCGCCGAAGGCTTCGCCCGCCTTCACAAGAGCAGGGAGCATATAATCCTTATTGAATCGGATGACAGGAAGTCTTTCCACAGGCTTTATTCCCATGTGTCCCATGGTTTTTTCCATATTTGCAAGGCAGTTGACAGCGCCGTTTCCTGAGCCGCCTGCGCAGGCAATGAGCATACATTCCTTGTCCTTCATATAGTGATTTGTAAAGGCATCGCATCTTCTCATACGGTCGAACAACGCCTTCATACATTCGGTGATATCGTGCCAGTAGACGGCTGATACAAAAACAATGCCGTCGGCCTTTGCAAGCTTTCCATATACCTCTGCAAAGTCATCACTGAGGACACAAGTGCCATCAGGTCTGCAGGTGCCCCATCCGTTGCCGCAGGCTTTGCAGGTTTCGATATTCAGGGCATTGAGGTGAACAGACTCCACATCCATACCGGCATTTTTTATACCGCTTACAACATTATTGGCGGCCGTGGCTGTAAGACCATCGATATTGGGGCTTGACCATACTACAAGAATCATAGTGTTACCTCCGTTTTTATTTTAATTATGCAATATTTTTATGGGATTTGCAACAGTCTGCGGAACTTTTTGACAAAAATATCGTCTAATATAATAAAGGAGGAATTCCTATGAAACGATTCATTGCATTTATGATGATGTTCTGTATGCTTTTTGTGCTTACAGGGTGCAGAGAAAAAGAACAATACACCACAGCCGCCCCTGCCAAGCCTGTGATTTATCTTTACCCCGAAGAAACGACCGATGTTTCGGTTTCGCTCGATTTCAACGGTAGGCTGACAAGCACATACCCTCATTATGACGGCGAATGGAATGTGACAGCATACCCTGACGGCACTTTGATTGACGAAAACGGCAGAGAATATTACTGCCTTTTCTGGGAAGGTGTGCAGGATGTGGAATATGATTTTTCACGCGGATTCTGCGTAAAGGGCGAGGATACTGCCGAGTTTTTAGAGAAAACTCTTAAGGAAATCGGTCTTACTGACAAGGAAGCCAACGAATTTATAATTTACTGGCTGCCGAAAATGGAAATAAACGAATACAACCTCATTTCATTCCAGAATGAGATTTACACAGAAAATGCAAAGCTTACGATTTCCCCTGAGCCAGACAGTCTGCTCCGTGTCTTTATGGCGTGGAAGCCTGTAAATGAGCCTGTGGAATTAGCTCCGCAGACCTTTGGTCCTTTCGTGCGTGAAGGCTTTACCGCCATTGAATGGGGCGGAAGCGAGATTAAGTAAGGTTGGCATTTGCAAAGCAAGCATAATAAAAGACCACCTTTTAAAAGTGGTCTTTTTGTTTTATTACTACCCCTCCACCGCCATTCGGCGGTCCCCCTCCCCTGACATGGGGAGGCGAGGGGATTGGCGACCACCCTATAAGGGTGGCTTTATTATTTTAGAAGTTCATCTGTTGTGGTATCGAATATCTCGGCGAAGGCTTTCAGCTCGATATCTGTCACGAAGCGTTTGCCCGCCTCAATGCGCTGTATGGCATTTTTATCGAGGTCAATGCCGAGAAGCTGGAGTTTATCGGCAAGAGCACGCTGGGAAACGACAGGCTTCATCGCCTTGCGAAGCTCTTTTATATTTTGCCCGCAAATGTTCAGTTTTCCGTCCCTGCTTTTATTTTTATACATATTTTCCCCATTTTGACATTCACTAATTGTCAATATATGTATCATTATATGATATTATATATGCCAAGGTGACATTCACTGAATGTCAAAGGAGGATAATTTATGCCGAACTATAAGAAGATGTACCTTGAGCTTTTCAATGCGGTAACAGATGCTATAACTCAGCTTCAGGAAGTGCAGAAAAAGACCGAGAAGATGTATATTGAAGCGGAAAAAGAAAAGAATGTTGAGATTAAAATAGCAAAAGAATAAGCCACCCATTGGGGTGGCTTTATTATTTCATATATTTACTTTGTTGTGCCGACCATGCCGAATGCGCCAGGGCCGCCGTGGCAAGTGATAACACAGCCTGTCTTCATCCATGTGAAGCTTTCAAAGCCGAGGCTCTTTACAGCTTCCTCTGCAATTTCCTCGATTTCTCTTGCGAGATGTGGAGTTGTAATGAGATAAACGTGCTTTTTATCAAGATTGTTGTTTGCTGTATATTCTTCGATGAGCTTCGGAACGATTTTTTTGAAGTTGCCGCGGTACTTCTTTGTAGCCATCAGCTTGCCGTCAAGGATTTCGATGCAAGGCACAAGTGAGAGAAGTGTGCCGACGATGTGAGCCGCGTTAGAAACTCTGCCGCCTGCGCGGAGATAGTCGAGGTTCTTTGGGATAAAGCACATCTTTGTTTTAAGACCGACCTTGACAGCGTAGTCTGCCGCTTCTTCCAAAGTTGCATCAGGATGCTCGTCAAGATACTTCTTTACAGCGATAACGACAGCCGCCTGACCGACAGAAACGTGCTTTGTGTCAACGCTCTTTACATAATCACGGTTTTCGGAAGCCACGATACAGCTCTGATAGGAGCAGGTTGTGACTGCGGAATAGGCAAGATGGAGAATCTTCTTGTCAGGATGAGCCGCGTGGATCTCATCGAGCACCTTTTCAAAGTCAAAAGGCGTGCTGCCCGCTGTTGTAGGGCATTTGCCTGTTTCATCATAATATTTACATACGTCCTCAGGAGGGAAAGTGCCGTCGTCAAGAATTGCGCCGCCCATTGTAACGTGCATCGGAACGAGATAAATGCCCAGCTCTTCGGCCATTTTATATGTGATGTCCGAGCCTGTTTCAGCGACAAGAATTACATTTTTATGCATATTTTTATTCCTTTCATAGGCAAATCCGCCTGTGTTCATAAATTGTTCATACACTGTGAGTATAACAGATTACACCCTCTCTGTCAAGTGTTTTTCAATATTATGTGTCAGCATTTTTTCGACCATTTACGATATAGTAAGATAAAAACCCGCCTGATTATCAGACGGGCTTTTGTTGGAAGTGTGCGGATTTATCAGAACGGGACGTCGAGGGCGCCGTCTCCTGCAAGATTTTATTCCACAAGGCCGTATTTGACCTTGATTCTGTCCAGCTTTTCAAGGAATGGCTCCGCCCCCACCCACAGAAACAGGGCTGTAGAAAAGCCGTGTACGCAGTCGAGGGGAATGCCTGTTGCAAAGTAGGACATGAGCACGCCCATGTTCAGATCGCGTGACACCATCAGCGCCGAAGCGGGGTTCATTATTCCTCCGTAGATTACAATGCCACACAGGGCGCCGAAGATGGCGAGGGCTGTTTTTGTCCGTCTCAGCCAGCCTTTTCGGAATAAAATACCGGCTAAAAAGCCGATTATGCCCATTGCAAACATCTGCCACGGGGTCCACGGACCCTGGGAGAACATTATATTTGAAACGAGCATTGTGACTGCCCCCACAAGGAAGCCTGTTTCACCGCCAAAGGCAACCCCTGCGATTATGGTCAGCGCCATTACAGGCTTGAAGTTTGGCAGCATAAAGAATATCGCTCTGCCTGCAACAGCTATGGCGCACAGCGATGCCACCAGCACAAGCTCACGCGCCTGAGGCTTTCGTCCTTCGAAAATCAGGAAGAAGGGCAGCATTGTTTCAAAAAGTATCAGCAGGGCTGTGAAGTAATATTTTCGTCCGCCGAAATACTCTGTACCTATAAATAATGTAAAGGGTATCATCAGCAGTATGAGTGCCGCCGCTGTCACAGTGCGTTTAGAAAGCCTGCGTTTGTCACGGGCTGTCTGTACTGCGTAGTCAGCTCTGTGGGATTTGCGTGTCACGCACAATGCAAAGCCGAAAAGGGATGCTATCAATATAATATATGGCGTGGGACTTTCGATGAAGCCCTCACTTTTTGTGAAATACACGAACATCGCAAGAGAAACTGCGCCGAAAACCAAAGCGCCAAGCTTGCGCCACCATGGGAGCTTTTTCGGCTTGTCCAGCTCTTTTTTGTCCTGGCGTGGAGGCATTGTGAAGTCATCATCAGGCAGGTCGGGAGTTTCGGGGCGCTTGCCGGAGCAGATATAGATTACATCCTCAGGGGTGACAGCCTCAGGGCAGGCAACACGGGCGATGCGGTTTGCCGATGTGGTATAGAAATTATTGCCCGAAAAGAAGGCGCGTGGGGTGCTTTCTGTCACGATACTGCCGTCAAAAAACAGGGCGCAGCGATGGGCATAACGGGCGCAGAACTCGATATCGTGGCTGACCATAAAGATGGCGACACCGCGTCTCAGAAGCTTTGCCAGTATCTCGGCGAAAATTCCTTTAAATTCGGCATCAAGCCCCTTTGTAGGCTCGTCGAGCAGGAGAATATCAGGGTTTAATATAAGCACCTTTGCCAGCGCCGCTCTCTGCTGTTCGCCGCCCGAAAGGTCGTATGGATGTCTGTCCAGCAAGGCTTCAAGGCGGCATAATTTTACGGCATAAGCCACCATTTTATCCTGCTCGGCTTGCGATAATTTCCTGTCGTCAAGGATTTCATAAAGGTCCTCGCGGACGGTTTTCTTTACAAATAAAGTCTGTGGATTCTGTGGTAGAACACCCACATAACCGTTGATTTCAAGTTTGCCTCGCTGAGGCTTATTTAAGCCTGCAAGCAGCTTGAGGGAGGTGCTTTTGCCTGTGCCATTGCCGCCGAGGACGGCTAAAAATTCGCCTTTCTTCACTTCAAGAGTGAGACCGCGGACGACGTCAGGCTCGTCCTTTTCATATTTAAACCACAAATCATCACATTTTATGGCGGTTTCCCCTGTGTTTTGCGGAATATTTTCATCGTAAAGCGGGTTGAGCTGATGATTTTTGGCAAAATCATCGAGCCAGTTTCGTCCGTTACGGACTGTCACAGGACAATCTCCGTCATTTTCCACAGCCGCCCATATCTTCATCGCGGCAGGCATTGCGTGGAACATTGAATGACCCTTGTTTTTCAGCTCTCTGCCCACATTTTCAGGGGTGTCGGCGCAGATTATCCTGCCCTTGTCCATAACGGCGACTCTTGTTGCCATCGGGAAGGCATCTTCAAGGCGGTGCTCTGTCAGCACCACTGTCATACCCAGCTCGCGGTTGATTCTGCCTAATGCTGCGAGGAAATCGGAGGCGGCTATCGGGTCGAGCTGGCTTGTCGGCTCGTCTAAAATTATAACGCCCGGCTGCATTGCCATTACAGATGCGAGATTTAAAAGCTGTTTCTGCCCGCCTGAAAGCTCGGTGACATTTTTATAAAACCAGCTTTCGATGCCGAAAAATGAAGCCATTTCGGCAACACGACGGCGGATTGTCGGGGTGTCATAGCCAAGACTTTCAAGCCCGAAGGCAAGCTCATGCCAGACCTTATCGGTTACTATCTGATTTTCAGGCGACTGGAGCACGAAGCCGATTTTTTCCGACTGCTCACGCTGGGAAAGGCTTTCGAGAGGCTTGCCTCCGAATAAAATCGTGCCCGATTTTTCCCCGTGGGGGGCGAGGACGGTTTTCAGCTGGCGCAGCAGGGTGCTTTTGCCCGAGCCGGAAGGACCGCAAAGCACGAGAAATTCGCCCGGATGTATCTCAAAATCCAGGCTGTCTATCGCCTTATTGTCGCTTTCCGGATAGGAAAAGCTGAAGTTTTTTATGTCAAATACGTTCATAGGTTACCTCTTAACGAGTACGCCGCCGACAGGCATAAGATATTCAGGCACAGAGCCGTCTGTGCTCCACAGGATTTTCATGCCGAGATATTTTTCGGCTGTCTTTACAACATCACCGCCCAGGGCTTCGATGGAATAGCGCATTTTTTCAGGGAAACGGCAAGGAAGACCATCGATTTTAGCGCATTTTTCGCATACAGTGCAGGAGCCTGCCCCTAAAACATAGCGGTTTTCATTTTCGGTTTTCTGCAGCTGAGCCTGCATACGATTCTTTTCGAAAGTAAGCATTTCAGAAGCTTCCTTCATAGTCATACCCTTTTCAGGGCGGAGAATCCAGGCTGTCACTTCAAACTCATCGTACTTCGCCCATATATCGAGGGGATTGAAATCGAAAGGCGCGCACGACCATTTTTTGCCGTAGTTGCCGCACTCCTTACAGAATGCGAGGAATTTTTCCACATCGACGCACTCGTGGACGTACTCCTTGACGTCGATGACGGCTGTTTTCACTTCGATAGTATAGTTTTTATTCATTTTCATGCTCCTTCCAATATCGTTCTTCCAGTTTGTTTACAAATACAGGGGTGAGGCACAGCATTGTGTATGCTATGTAACAGATGGCTCCCAAAGGCGAGATAATTTCGCCTGTAAAGGTCGGGTAATACTCCCACGAGGTGACTCCAAGAATTGCCCCTGCAAGGATTATTATGCACATAAGGGCAAGCCAGAGAGTGACTTTGCCGTCGCGCTTATCGAACTTATAAATTGAAAATGCCGTTCTGCCTTCTAATCCGTAGCCGCGGCTTTTCATACTGTCGGCAGTTTCGAGAGCGTTTTCGAGAGACCATGTGACCATAATGGAAATTATTGTGACCGCTTTTCTGATTCGGCTGACCACCGAGCCGTCGGAAACATCCCTGCCGACACATCGCTGGGAGTCGCTCACCAGCTTCATCTGGGCTTTGAAGCGAGGGACGAAGCGGAGTGTCATACTCAAAATAAGGCTGAGGGACGGAATGACTCTGCCGAAAAGATAGACGAACTTATCGGCTGTCATGACTTCTGTGAAACAGGTGAACCATGTCATGACAGAGCCCAGCATAACTGCTGATGCCATACCAAAGGCAATGCTTTCGAGAGTCAGCGGGTTGCCTGTGGGCAGGTAGAGCAAAATTGTTGCCCCTTCGTGGTTGAAAACAGGGTTGAGTAACGCCGCCATTACCATCATAGGAATCATAAACATAAGCGAGCGGGCAAGGCTTTTTCCGCCGTTCATGTTGGCTGCATAGACAAAGGCGCAGACGAGGGAGATTACAAGGCTTACAGGGTGCATAAAAAACATTGAAAAGCCTATAACCATGGCAAAATATATTAAATTGACAAGTGGGTGGCAGGTGGAAAATGTGTCTTTGCTTTTCATTGTAAGCCTTTCTGTTGGGAGTTGAGTGTTGAGAACGGAAAGTTGAAAGTTATGGTGTGCAGACCGCAGAAGATTCTTCGGCTTCGCCTCAGAATGACATGAAAGACCAAAGCCTTCCCCTCGATTCACACCCCAAACAGCAGGCTGTTCGGGGACCCCATTTGGGAAGGTGTCAGCGAAGCTGGCGGATGAGGTGTAGCCGCAGGCGTTACCTATCAAATGCATCGCAAATATAAGGTGTGACTTCGTCACAGATTAAATAATGCGGGCGGGCACGGAGACCCGCCCCTACAGGTTTGTGCAAAAATGGCGGAGATTCTTCACGGGCAACGGGGTCCCCGGCGAGCCTGCTCGTTGGAGTAAAAGTTCAGAATGACAGACGGTGAAGGCAATAAAAAATCCGTACGCCTTATTGGTGTACGGATTATCAACTTACGCAGTCGACACCCGGTCCGGCAGGCACGAAACACAGTCCTGACGTATCTGACTTAACCGTTGCTGAAGCAGCAGCGTCCGCTGGTCAATTCAGAGCAATATTCATCGTCGAGATATTTTTTCGCCAGAATGGATAAAAGCCGCAGGCAAGGCTTTGTGCCTTAACGAGGATTTTTCTCCATTATTGGCGGGAAAAGAGCCGACGAGGGAATTGCTGTTGAGTTGAGCAGTGGTCGCATAGTATCACAGTGACCGACTCGCAGGGATTTTCACCCTATTCCGTCTTGATGGACTGCAGTATTTTATTTATATTTATATGTATATATTACGCCTAAAACCAAGGTTTGTCAACAGGAACATACTTGCTCATCGGCGGAAGAAAAATATTTTTTCAATTTTCTGTCCCATTTTTGCCATCCCGATTGTCTTATATATAAAGGGGGACGAAATATGAAACGAATCGTAACTTTACTTTATGCTATAATTTTTATTTCTGCGCTTATGCTTTTTGCCGTGCCTGTTTTTGAAAAGCCCTTTGCGCGGACTCAGGCTATACTTATGCCTGATTTTGATTACAGCCTTGATGCCACTATGGAATACACCGACCACATAGGCATTGTGCGTATTATTGAAAATCAATATGAGTACAAAAACCGTCAGTGTGTCAAAGCTCAGCTTGTAGACATTCTTTACGGCACCCTGCCTGAGGATGTGTATTTTTATGACGAATATGTTAATCTCTACCGTGAAGGTTACGACTATGTAGTATTTTTTCAGAATGGTTATCCGAAAACCCGCGACGATTATATGGCTGTCTGCACCTATGAAATATCCCTCTTTGGTAAGCTTATATCCCGCGAAGGCAGATATGATGCTGTGCTTGAAACAGCACCAGACCTTGAATCTCTCCGCGAATATCTGAAAGGAGTGGAATAATGAGAAATATTCTTAAAATAACTGCGCTCCTTGCCGCTGCATTTCTGCTTATCACAGCGGTATTCATCACTTACAGTATGAATACAAAGTTTGAGCCTGATGCAGAGTATACAGCAGATAACAATCTCGACTCCGCCCTTGTGTTTTCCGATTCGATTATAATTGCAAGAGTGGACGATGTACTGCCCGGCAGATACAGCAATAATATTCATCAGCTCACAGATGTGCAGACTATATGGGGCGTGCAGATGGAGGAAAGTATTTCCGCTCATGACGGCAGAAAGCTTGAAAAGGGAAAGACCTATATGCTTTTCCTATGGGAAAGCACCGAATATTATTATATCGACATAGCTTTTGAGCTTGATAGCACAGGCAGGCTTATTCCGTTTACAGCAGATGACGGAATACTGCTGAATGGCATTGATACTCTCGATGAGTTCAAGGCTTATCTTTCGGCAAATATCGGACTTCTCCGTCCTGCGCCAAAGTCTGTACCTACATATATGCACATAGATGCTCAGCTTGAGTCTGCCGATATAATAGCGAAAATCCGCTTTACTGACAAGATACTCAAAGCCGGCTCATTCTGCATTTCGCCTTATGAGATAGTTGAGGTCTATCGCGGCGAAAAATGGCCTGATAATGTGGGCAGGCATCTTTCAAGACCGAAAAATGAGGAGGTCATCGGCAATGAATATATAATTTTTATGAAATGGCTCGATGACGGCAGGCTTGTGCCTCTTTCCTGCAACCATTCCACCCTTGCCATGGGCGATGAATGGACAGAAATCACGCTGGAGTATTTCAAGTAAAAATAAAGCCACTCAAACGAGTGGCTTTGTTATTGTTTAATGTTTAAGATGAACAATGGTTATTTACGGACCGCCAGGGATGTCGGTCCCTACGGATTGCATACAGAGTTATTTCTTTTCCATAGCTTGTCTTAATTTTTCGCCAAATGTAACAGGGTCGACATTCCCGATGTCCTTGAGCATTTTTCGCATACGCTTATATGCCTCGTCCACATCCTTTTCAAACTCGCGGGCCGACATTCGCATTACGCCCTGTCTCCATGCGGCAAGCTGGATAAGACCATCGCCTGTAATGACACGCACCCTGTCGTTTCTGCCGATATTCGCCAGCAGCTTTTCAATATATGCGTCGCCCGTCTCGTTTTCCTTTGTATAAACCACCTTGATGCCGTGATAATCAAGACGGCTGCCTTCGCCGCCAGGCACAAGATAGGCATCGAAAACCAGAATGGTCTCGCACTGCATATACATGGAATAATTGCTCATTAAGTCCATAAGCCGTGTACGCGCAAGGTCGAGATTGCCCTCTGCAAGGGCTTTAAGGCTTTCCCATGCGAAAATGACATTATAACCGTCGATTATAAGCACATTCTTACGCTTTACATTACCGAAAGTTTCCCTGTGTGGGGAGGATTCCACCTTCGGTCTGCCGTATTCCGGACGGCGGATAGGACCGAATTCCTTGAGCATAATCTCCTCCAGCTCCTTATCGGAGATGTTGAGATTGCGCTTGTTTACTTTCGGAGCTTCGACTATCTTTTCCTCTTTAAGACAGCTTTCAAGATGCATATAGTCCTTGATTTCATTCCACTTGACACCGAAACCGCCGCCGTGGGCGCAGAATACAGAGTCAGGCGTGTTTTCAAGGTCTGCCTCAGGGTCATAGCCATACTCAGCCACAACCTCGTCCTGATTATGGCAGATGTCGTAGCCTTCAACTTCAAAGGCGTACTTTCCCCTGCCCCCTGTATAAGCGGCAAGCTCTGCGGCATAGCCTTCCATTGTTGTGACAGGCGCTCTGCCCTTGAGACGGAACATTTCGCCCATTTCCTCAGGCTGGTCGAATGTGCCGAAGCGGGCGCGGACATCGTTTATAGCTCTGCCTATGCTTTCAGGCGGAACTTCGATTATAAATGAATAGTAAGGCTCTAAAAGCACCGATTTTGCCTGCATAAGCCCCTGACGGACAGCGCGGTATGTGGACTGGCGGAAGTCGCCGCCTTCTGTGTGCTTGATATGGGCTCTGCCTGCGGCGAGAGTTATCTTCATATCGGCTATAGGCGAGCCTGTCAGCACGCCAAGATGGGTCTTTTCGCCCAGATGCATAAGTATAAGCCGTTGCCAGTTGCGGTCGAGGTCATCCTCACTGACCTTTGTAGCGAAAACAAGGCCTTCGCCTCGCTTTAATGGCTCAAGAATGAGATGCACCTCGGCATAGTGGCGCAGAGGCTCATAATGGCCAACGCCTTCGACTGTGTTTTCGATGGTCTCTTTATACATAACCTTGCCGGCGCCGATGCCGATATCAAGGTCAAAGCGTTCTTTTACGATGCTCTTTAAAATCTCGGTCTGCACCTGCCCCATAAGGCTGACGTTAATCGTCTGCAGATGAGCATCCCACACGAAGCGGAGCTGCGGGTCCTCCTCCTCTAAAATCTTAAACTTAGGAAGGATCAATTTAGGGTCTGCCCCCTCGGGAAGCTCGATATTATAGGTCATAACAGGCTCAAGGTATGGCTTTTCCCCCGAAGCGCTTGTTCCCAATCCCTGACCGCTGTATGTTTCGGAAAGACCTGTCAGGGCGCACACCATACCTGATGTGACCTCGTTGACAGTTTCATATTTGCCGCCCGAATAAAGTCTTATCTGGCTGATTTTTTCCTCGCCTATGGAGTCGCGGACCTTGAGAGTGCCGCCTGTGACCTTTATATGAGTCAGGCGCTCTCCCTTGACGTCGCGGCTGATTTTGAACACTCTGCCCGAAAAGTCATCGCCATAACTTGTCTCGGTGACGATATTTTTAAGGCTTTCCAGAAATTCATCAATGCCCTGCACTTTAAGTCCCGAGCCGAAGAAGCAAGGGAATGAAAGGCGGGATTTTGTAAGCTCAGCTATATCTTTTATGTCAATTTCGCCCTGTTCAAGGTATTTATCCAGCAAATCCTCACGGCACATTGCAAACTGCTCGTGGGCATCTGCTGTATTCATGCCGACTATGGAGGAATCGAGCTCACTTTTAAGCTCCTTTAAAATATCCTCCTCAGAATAACGGGCGAAGTCCATTTTAGTGACGAAAATCACTGTCGGCACATTGTAAAGGCTTAAAAGCTTCCACAGAGTTCTTGTGTGAGCCTGCACGCCGTCAAGGCCGCTGATGACAAGGATGGCGTAGTCGAGCACCTGCAGAACTCGCTCGGTCTCTGCGGAAAAGTCCACGTGACCGGGGGTGTCAAGCAGGGCAAAATGGGTATTCCCAATCTCAAAATGAGCTTCGCTGGCGAAAATCGTGATGCCACGCTGGCGCTCAAGGGCATGGGTATCCATGACAGTGTCGCCTTTATCGACCCTGCCAAGGGAGCGCAGTCTGCCTGCTCTGTATAAAATTGCCTCGGCAAGAGTTGTCTTGCCGGCGTCAACGTGAGCCAGAATTCCGATTACTGTTTTCATTTGCCGTCCTTGATTTTTTATTAAAGCTATGCAGATATTATAGCATAAAGCCACAGCTTTCGCAACCGTCATTGTGAAGATTGAAAAACTTCGTCATGGATTTGATAATACGGGACGCCGAGGGCGTCGTCCCCTACGGAGATTGTGCAAAAGCCAATGTAGGGGATGGCGCTTGCGACATACCGCGGGCGGGCACAGAGGCACCGCCCCTACGTTATCTTCGGGACGTTGACAAGCACCGTCCCCTACGGAGATTGTGCAAGGGGGAGGAAAGATTCTTCGGCGTTGCCTCAGAATGGCAGGATTGCAAGCACTAAAAAAGCTCCCCTTACGGAGAGCTTTCTTAATTTATGCTTTTTTGAAATATTCCTTGAGGAAACGCCATGTGTCGGCAAAGCTTTCGTTCTTTGTCGCCTTGACGTTATAGCCCATGAGCTTACATACCTTCTGGAAGCAAGGACCGCCGAAAAGAACAGCAAGGAGTGTGCCGATACCGAATTCGCCGCCGAGGACAAGACCGCCAAGCACGAATGCAAACGCTTCGAGAAGCATACGGCATACGCCGACAGAGAATGGCAGACGCTTTGTCACAACAAGCATGAGGGAGTCTCTTGGACCTGAGCCCATCTGAGCTGACATATAGAAATAAAGACCGAAGCTGTTGATGAGAATTGCAACGAGGCAGATTGGAATCTGGAGCCATACATTTTCAATTCTTGGCAAAAGGCCGAGAGCCGCATTGAGGTTTACGAACATATCTGTAAATCTGCCGATGAGGAGAGCGTTGAGCAAAGTACCGATGCCCAGCTTTTCCTTGGCGATGATGTCGATAAGAACGATGATAATGCCGATAGTTGTGTTTGCCTGACCGATGGTGATGCCGATAGTCTTGGAAAGACCGTCGTTGAGAACATTCCATGGGTTAAGGGAGCCGACCTGTTTTGTGATGGCGATACTGAGACCGATGATGGCAAAGCCAACGATGGTGCGGAGAATTTTGAGTATTCTTTCTTTCATTTCATTTCCTCCATATAGATTTTCTCTACCCTTTATTCTACCAAATCCGACAGGATTAGTCAACCCAAACATTATATAATGTTATATTAAGAGGACCGTCGGGGACGCCGGTCCCTACAGGATTATTTGCAGGGGCGAGCATTGCTCGTCCGTTAAATGCTCAACTCCCGTTTATCTTCCTGTCAATCTTTCTTTTTCTTCGCGGGTAAGCTGTTTTATGGCAAATTCACGGCTCATTGCCTCCTCTTTGGTGTAGAACTCCTCATAATACACCAGCTCGACAGGGGTGCGTGTTTTGGTATACTTTGCGCCCTTGCCTGAGTTGTGAGCCCTGACGCGCTTATCTAAGTCATTGGTCCAGCCTGTGTAAAAACTGCCGTCGGCGCATCTCAGCATATAGGCATAGCTCGGCTTTTCCCCCTTCATTTCCATTACAGTTTTCTTTGCAGTGCGGGTTTTGCACAGACCGCCCTTGCAGGTGCATCTCAATTCAGCAGGCATTTTTCTTCCGACATCCATCATAGTTTCAATGACTTCATCGAGAGGAATCACCCCATCAAAGCCGAGCATTGCCATATTCGCCGACATCACGGCATTGCTCATCGCCATCACATTACGGCTGATGCACGGAATCTCAGTCAGCCCGCCCACAGGGTCGCACACAAGACCGAGGGTATTCTGCAGAGCCAGCGAAGCCGCCATAAAGCCCTGCTTTACGCTTCCGCCAAGAAGCTGGACAACACCGCAGGCCGCCATTGCGCTTGCGCTGCCGTTTTCAGCCTGACAACCAGCCGTTTCAGCGGCAAAAGTGGCATTATTTGCAATAAAACTGCCGACTAATCCTGCCGCGAGAATTGCCTTCGCAATCTCGTCATCGCTCACACCCATCTGCTCGCCCATAGCAAGAATTGCCGCAGGAATCACACCCGACGAGCCTGCCGTCGGCGAAGCTGTGACGATATTGTGAGCACAGGAGTTTTCCATAACGGCGATGGCATAATACATCGCCTTTTCAAGCCAGCCTGTATTGATAATTTTCGCATTGCACGCCATCATATCGCAGCATTGATAAGGCAGAAAACCGAACTTTTTCTCGCTCTTTTCAGGGGGAATCACGGCATTTTTCATAGCCGACAGAATATATTCAGCCTCTTTCATAACACCGCTTTCATCGGTGTCCCCCACTGAGCATTCATAGTCAATGGCAAGCTGCCAGAGGGCTTTGCCGGTCTTTTCGGCATAGTCCAGCGCTTCACAGGCTGTGGAAAATACAGGCTCAGGATTATTTTTCATAGCTATCGGCATAATGACAGGAGCTGTGCGGACATATTTCACGCCCTTCTGTTCCTTGACAGTCTTAATCAAGGCATCGCAATCTGCGATATTTTCACAGCAGACAAGTTGATTTTTTATGATTTTAACGCTTTTCGCGTGGTTTTCAGCGATATTTTTAATGGTTTTAGCGTGATTTTTACTGCACAGAATGAAAACCTGCTCGCGAGTTCCGTCCATGTTGACCGCAAATCCGTCCATTTCGGCAATCTCAAACATTCCACCGCCTGTGGAAAAAGTCACAAGGCTCATGCCGACCTTGTCGCCGTCATAAATATCAATACGCGCCTCGTTTGGATGGGTGGCGGTCAGCTTTTCTATGGCAAAGGAGATGTCGGTGCCTCTTTCCCTTGCAATTTCCACCGAGTTTTTAAGTTCAGCATCGTCATTTTTCATGCCGAGCAGACCGCCTGTGAATCCGAAATTGGAGCCCTGCCCCTCGCAGGTCGAGGGATATGAGCCATTTGAATCATAGACCACGACAGCTTTTTCTATATCTTTACCCCAGAGCAGACGGGCAAGGCGGCCTATACGGGCGCAGCCTGCCGAATGGGAGCTTGAAGGACCTGCCATAACAGGGCCGAGAACATCATTGATAATGCTTCGCATTTTATCCTCCGAAACAATTTTTCTTGCAATAATCATACCACAATTTCGGTTTCTACACAACAATTTACAGCTTTCGCCTTGATTTTTGCCCCTCAATATTGTATCATCAAGATGAAAAGGAGGTATCGGATGAAGTTAAGTGAAAATGAAATCAGGGCTATAAAGTTCTATCAGGGCGACGTTATGGGCGCCGACCCTTTCTGGGGCGATAAGAAGGCTTATTCCACCCTCAATTCGCTGTTTTTCCCTGGTATTGACAATGAAATTTCCCGTTCGAGAGAGGGCAAAAGGCTCAATTCTGCCCTTATCGGACGTTATGAAGAAACTATAAATCTCTGCCGTGACCTGCTTGCGGCGCTTTACGATTCATCTTGCGACGAGGACATCATCACTTACCGCGTCGAGCGGTATTCCGACCATATAAAATGCCGTGAAATGGGGCGTACGATTTCCTTCACATCCACGTCAAACGGCGGTTTTCTCCGTCAGTACGGCGATAAAAAGGGAATTGTGCTTATAAAGTTCATGCTGCCGAAGGGCACTCCGTCTGTCAATATGGAGCTTGCTCTCGACCATTATCTCAAGGCTCACGAGAGCGAGGTGCTTCTGCCGCCTTATCTTGCCCTTGAGTTTGAGGATGTGCCTTTGAGTGAAGATGAGATGAAGATTCTTGACGCCGACGGCAATCCGCCTGTGCTTTCTGTGATTGCGAGGACGAAGGGCATCATTCCACCTGCCGACGAAAGCGGAATTATGAATGAAGACGGCAAGCTGGCAGGCATCCGCATTTATGAGACACTTAACAGCGGAAATCAGCCTGAAAAGGACGATATTGAAGCATTTTCTCTTTGGAAAGAAGGCTTCCGCAAGGCAGTTTTTGATGTTAAATAGAAAAAGCACTCCAAAAGGAGTGCTTTTATTTTTGTAATAAGATTGTGCAAATAGCAGGAGATCCTTCGGCGTTGCCTCAGGATGACAGGTTGATGACGTTAACTCTGAATTTAAACCATACAAATTAAGGACACCTCATCCGCCTCGTATTCACTCGGCACCTTCCCCTCAAGGGGAAGGCTACAGACCGCCGAGGACGTCGGTCCCTACAAAATGACTACAACTTCATTAGCTTCTGTCGGTTATATGTTCGGCTTTTCTGCCGCCTGATGTGCCGAAAATCTCAGGGCTTTTCAGTATGCCCATCGGCTTGAACTGATATTCGTAGCTCCACAGATCCCCTGCCGAGCGCCATGAATTAGGGCTCTGGTAGAAATATATACCCGGTGTGTGGTGGAGCTGGGCAAAGCCGTTTTGTCTTACGCCATATAATTTAAGAACTACATCGTGCTCGCCCTTTTCGATGCCGTCAAGCTTCATAACATAAGGCGAAAATGCAATATTGCCCTTGTCAATGCCGTCTATCATCACCTTGACAAGTCCGCCTCTGTAACGCGGAATGCGAATGGCAAGGCTGTCTTTCACATCGACTTTGAAATGATAGTTCACATTGCCTGTGTAGAACGGCAAGCCCTGACTTACAATATCGCCAAAGCCAAGTTTGCGGACAGGAGCGGTCACCGTCTTTACCGTGCCGTTCACCCTGACGCCGAAATCGCCGAGAAGATAGTAATATTCAAGGTTTGTGCGCTTGCCCACAGGGGTTTTCACCTCGAGAATGTTCCCGCCAAGCTTAAGCTCAGGCAGGTCGATGACGTTTATCGCCTTGTCCACATACCAGCCTTTGACGCTCATATCGGCCTTTTCGCCGTTGAGCCACACCTCTGTGATGTCGGCATCTTCAAGGCCGAGCTGAGGATTTTTAACGGCATATTCGCACGGAATCGTAAAGCGAAGGCGGATGTAATCGTCATATTTCTCCTCGCCGATGAGATAAGGCTGGACGACTTCCTTGCGTCTTGGCGGAATACCAAGCTGACGTCTCGCATCATTATCAAGGCGGAGAAGCTCTTCGAGCGGCTGATATTCCCCGTCATTCAGCGCATATTCAGCCATATCGAGCAGCAGCATATTGGGCTCGTCAAGAGTTATATCGACAGGCTTCATCAGCACAAGGGGAGCGTTGCTTTCTTCATTTTGCTCATCATTTTCGCAAGGCTCGCCCTTTTCAAGATATAACAGCAGGCTGTCGTGCATATACCATTTACGGCTGAAAACTGTGTTTTCTCCGCTGATTTTCGCTGAAAACGGCTTGATTTTGCCGCTTAATGTATCATATTCTGTGATTTTATAATGTCCCTTAAGGCTGAAACGAAGCATCGGCGCATCGTCCACATCAGGACAGTGGGGATTTTTGCCGTTGGTCATAAAGAGCCACAGACCGCCCTCATCCTGACGGAGCTGATGGATAATACGGTCATAACGGATGCCCTTTTCGGTCTTTATATCGAGGAAACGCTCATCTTCGAGGGCATTCATAATGGCAGTTTCGTCAAAACCGATGCGGATGCTGTTATTATAGAGCTTTTCAAGACGGCGTGACGGAAGCACATCTATATGGTCGGGCATTTCATCAATGAAAATCAGCTTGCCGCCTGCATTTTTAAAGGCTTCAAGGCGGTCTGCCGTTGTGCTTCTCATCGTCTTGCTGCCGCAGACTATGACGGCATCGTAGCTCATCTGCCCCACTTTAAGTGGGTTTGAAGCGGTTTCGCACTGGTCTGGCAAGGTTGCTTCGCAGATGAAATCAAAATCTATCTGACCAAAGATAAGATATTCTGTCAGTTTTTCAAATCTTTCCTCAAGCTTTGCCCGTGTCACTGCCGTCTGCTCGGACGGTCCCCAATAAAGCCAGAAGGACTCTATTGGGTGGATGACAGCCACTTTTATGCTTGGTTTGCCTCGCGTGAGGGCTGTATTGAGTCTGCCGAAGTGGCTTTCTATCATGGAAAACTGGCTCCACCACGGCGACTGATAGCCAATTGAAGCAGGATAATCTCGCTTGGCTTCCCCCTTCATGGTCATCCATGTGAGGTGAGGCACACGGACTGTGACACCAAGAGCCGCCTGCCAGTCGCCCTGCAGTTTATAGCCGCGGAAGTCATAGTCCCAGCCTGTTACGCCGTAGAGCTCAGAGAGCATACCTTCCTTGCCCTGCTGATGGACGATGGAAGCTGTCTGCTTTGCCGAATTATACTCGTGCCAGTCGCACAGCATATCAATGCCAGGAATGCCGAAATGGTCGTAACAGCGCATTGCGTCGCCCACAGCCTGAGTCTGGCTTTCAAGGGTAGGCTCGCCCATCACATGGCCTGTCATATAAATGCCGTTGTTTCTGCACCATGTGCCAATCTGCTTGCAGTAGGAGCGGACAAAGCGGTCGGTTATCATATTGTGGAAGCGGTATCTGAACTGAGAAATCTTGCCTTTGGGCAGTTCCCAGATAAGCTCCGGCAGTTTTTCAAGGAGATTTTCCTTGTAAATGCCGTAATATTCATCGGCAAGTCCCTCTGTCCACGGCAGAAATACATCCTTCTGCTCGCGGGCGAAATCGAGGGTGTCCTTAGGGGTGAACTGAGGTTCATCGGTGAAAATCGCAGGGCAAACCTCGCCGAAATGCCCTCCCACAGCCTTTTTATAGGCTTCGTGGGTGGTGTTTATGAAGGCCTCTATTGCCTTTGGCTCGAGAGTGTCAACGTAGGAGTTGTTGTTAAACCAAGGGTCGGCGGTGGCGTGCTCCATATAGACATACCATTTTGCCCCCTTTGCGTCGGCTTTTCGGTTTATCGGCGCATAGGATTTCAGCGTGCCGTCGTCATTGAGAATAATGTCAAAGACGGCGATAAGGTCGCCGTTGTCCTGACGGACAGACTCCTGACCTCTGCCCGGCTCAGGCTTTGTCGCCATATTAGGGCGGTCAGGTGCGTATGGGGTTGTTGTGAAAAGCAGGGTTTTACGGGCAAAATCCACGTTATTATGAGTAATCTTGCCGCCTGCTGTGCCCGAAGGCCAGCGGTCCTCGTCATAGAGCCAGGCAAGCATACCCTCTTTCTCCGCCTTTTCGGCGCACAATTTTATATAGCCCATAAACTCATCGTCAAGATAAGGGCAGTCGAGCCCTGTGCGGACGTGCATATGGTATCCGCCCATGCCCATGGTTTTAAGCATTTCTGTCTGCTCAAGCAGAGTATTTTTATCCAGCTTGCCGTTCCACGCCCAGAATGGAGCGCCGCGGTATTCGCTGGTGGGATTTTCAAACAGTTTATCGTCAAGTTTTTGTGATTTATTCTTCGGATAAAGCATAATATTCTCCTTTTTAAGAGTTTTCTGTTGATTATAGTATAGCTTTATTGGGTTTGATTGTCAAATGCGAGGACATAAAAAAGCACCCCATACGGAGTGCTTTTGTGTGTTTATTTATCTGTTGCTTTTAAAAGCTTCGATATATTTTGCAACCGAGCGGGACATTTCGCGTGAGAAGTCGGAGTTATACTTTCTCTTGCAGAAAGCATGGATCCAGTCTTCGTAGCTCATGTTGATTGCCTTATTGGAGAGCATTTCCTTCAGCTCATCTGCTTCCATCTTGCGGTATGCATTTTCGTGGACGATGTGCTTGAGGTCAGCGCGGAGAGGCTTCTTGCGTTCGATCTGCTGCTGAGTCGGATAGCCGAAAACAAGCATACCAACCGGGAATACATATTCAGGGAGGTTGAGGAGCTTGCGCTGTTCTTCGCAGTTTTCCATAACATCGCCGATGTAGCAGGAGCCGATGCCGAGAGATTCAGCCGCAACAACTGCATTCTGAGCTGCGATCATTGTATCGCATACAGCGAGCATAAGGTCGCCTTCTGCAGGGAGGCGTGGCTCACAGCCAGCCGCTGCAAAAGCATCATACCATTTCTGGTAGTCTGCACAGAAAACGAGAACCATCTTGCCCTTTGCGATGAAGTTCTGGTTGTCGCAGGTCTTGACGAGGGCGTCCTTGAGCTCCTGGCTTGTGACGTCGATGATTGTATACATCTGCTGGTTGCCGGCAGTAGGTGCCTGCATAGCAGAATGGAGAATGAGTTCCTTATCCTCACGAGAAATTTCCTGTTCTGTAAAAGCGCGGACAGACTTTCTGTCCATAAGCTGTCTGATAACTTCGTTCATTGTGGATTTTCCTTTCTGGTTTGTTTCGATATATGCGAACTATGTTCGCATACGGACCGTCGGGGACGCCGGTCCCTACAAAATTAAGTTCAGTTTATTTAATGCGCCGCAGGCTCCTTGTTGATTTGAGAGAACGGGAGGGCGCAGAGACCCTCCCCTACAAGATGGCCTGCATTAAAATTATCGTAGGGGCGGGTTTCCATGCCCGCCCGCAACGGATACTGCTATTCAATAACAGGAGGCAATTCTGTCTTGCCGAAAACTTCGCCGAATTCTGCGATATACTTTGCCACAGTTTCAAGCATTTCTGTGCCCCACTGCTCATTTGCCCGGGTTGGCTGGTCATTCTTGAAGGAATGAGCGAGCCAGCCGTGGTCTGTGATGTCCTTGATTTCGCGTGGGATAGTCACATTAGCGCCCTTGAATACAACATTTGTCCATGCGCCCGATGGAAGCTCGTCGGAAACGTCATTTTTGATGCCTTCGTCGAGGCCGATGTATTCGTGCTTGATAAGGCTTGGGTCGACAGCCATTACGCCTGCAGTTTCTTCTGCGCCGCCGTGTCCGCCTGCCCACTCAGGGTTGAGCTGACCAGCCATAAGCCACCAGTTGAGGTTTGCAAGATAAGCGCCCTTGCGGTAAAGATGCATACCGACAGCCTGGATGGAGGCTGTGTTGCCGCCGTGACCGTTGAGGATCATAAAGTGACGGAAGCCGTAGCGGTAAAGCTGGTCAACGATTGTGCGAAGGAGTGCAATAAGACCTTCAACGCCGAGAGAAACCGTGCCCGGGAAGCCTACAAGGTCGTCTGTTGCGCCGTAATTTATAGTCGGAGCGATGAGAATGTCGCTCTGTTTGTCGATAAGCTGTGCAATTTTGTCAGGAATCATAGTGTCTGTGCCGAGAGGCATGTGCTTGCCGTGGTTTTCAAGACTGCCCACAGGAATGATGATGGTGTCGCTCTTTTTGAGGTATTCCTGAACTTCAAGATAATTCATTTTTGCAAGATACATAAGGTTTCTCCTTTTATGTAATTATTGTTGTGCTTATTATACCATAAGTAAATGAAAATTGCACGAAGAATATTTGCTCGTTCTGCGGATATGTTGACAAAATAAATACTGTATTATATAATTTAATTAAGGTATACCTCTTTTACAAAAACATCATAAGCCGTCCGCCTTTTACAGAAAGGAGAAGACTATGAAACGCATTGTATCTTTAATGTTGGTATGCGTGTTAAGCCTTACCATCATTCCGCAGTCGAACGCCGTCACACAGAGAGAACTGAACGAAGAAAACGCGACTATGTACAACACAGAGATGATCACTTATTTTGAGCAGGAAGTCGGCTACCCTGACCATTACGGCGGAGCATGGCTCAATCAGAACAGCGGTCATCTTGTGATAGGACTTACAGAACGGAACGAAGAAATTGAACAGTATTATTACGATGTAACAGGCGCAGACATACTTGAGTTTGAAACTGTGGAATATTCCCTGCAGGAACTCTATGACGCTATGGTGGAAACTGCCGAAAATGTAAGCAGAACAAGAAGCTTACCGCAGGTGAACGGCGGCGCTATTATGCAAAGTACAAACTCAGTTGATATGTATGTTTCTGAAGAAGAAGCAGTTTCATATATTTCTAAGGCTGAAGTTACACCGCTTCCACAAAATGAACTTAATAATGTGAAGTCCAATGCTGATATTATCAATTTTAAGATTTCTGAAAAAAGTGGACTTGAAGCAAGTGTTGCAAATGTCGGAGAAGGTCACAGAATTGATGATGGTTCTGATCCAAACGCAGCTCCAATAAGATATGATGGTAGTTTGGGATATCTTGCTTATAGAACAGTAAACAATGTAAGACAAGTCGGTATAGTTACCGTTGCGCATACATACAACAATCTTGATTTACCTTTTTATGCATATACACCAGATGCAACATATATTGGGCAAGCCACTTTCAAACGTTGGCCAAACAACATACATACTGTATATGATATTGATGACTTAGGTACACGTGATTTTGTGTTTATTCATTTTAATGGTAATAATACAGTAAGTCCTGTAATAAAGTATGATACAATTTATAGTCAGGATTTAACAACAGGTGCTGTCATTCCAGCAGAGCTTTCACCTATAAACAAATCAGGAGAGTCTACACACTATTCTTCTGGCTTGATTGAGTCTATTTATTATTATACAAGTTTGGACTATAATGGAGTAGCCCCCACTGTTCAGCGAATTATGTCTACATATAATTCAGAGAACGGAGATAGTGGTGGTATAGTGTATAAACGTGGAGTAAATGGTAAAGCATATGTTATAGGAATACACCAAGGATATAAGACCATAAATGGTCGTGATTATGCTTTGGCAATACCATCGCTTTTCCTTGAAGCTTGTGGTATTTATCCGGGACAATAATATGAAAAAACTGACTCGATTCAAAATATCACGCCGTACCGGTGGCTGCATCATAATACTCCTCGTTCTTGCAGTCATATTTATCCTAAATCTGCTTCACGATGAGCCTATGTTTATGTTTCCTGATTATCATTATGGTTTTCTATCTCATAGAATTCTCAGTTGGAATCTTCGTGAGCTTGGAAATTATCCGGAGCATCAAATAATATATGTCAAACCTGCCTGGATGAAAAAATCATCAGGCAGTTATATTGCATTTGGATATATTGATGAAATAGAAGTAGGAGTTTATCCATATCTTGATGAAGAACTGGAAAAAAGAATACGCGCACTGGGATATCCTTTTGATTTTCACGGTATTACCTATGTAGGAACAGATAACTACGAGGATATTTCAAAAACCGTACTCGGCGACTTTTCATCCTCGAAAGATGTTAAGAAATTTATATCACCTGATGCTGATTTATGGTACTAACTAAATAACCCAACCCACAAAAAGCTCTCCGATTGGAGAGCTTTTTCTTTTACTTCTGCATGATTACGCAGTAGAGTTTGCGTGGGAGTTCGGCTTCTTCAAAGTATTTTATATCGACGATATTGAAGCCGCCCTTGATTTTTTCGATGTTCTCCTTGGAGAAGAAGTGGACGATGTAGCCGTCGTTTTCAAAGATATTTTCGCCGCGGCTGTTGCCGATGCCGAAGTGGGCATCAAGGTCATTTCGGACTGTGAACACATGATATCCGCCCGGCTTTAAGGCACGATAAACCTCGCCCATCATAAACTCCACTTCCTCGTCTGTGAATGCCATATTGAACAGCATATGGGAATAGCAAAGGTCGAAAGCGCCGTCTTCCACAGGGAAAGGCTTACGCAAATCGTGTTCGACAGTATTGATATCAAGTCCCATGCTTTCAGCCTTTTCGTTAAGCGCCTTGAGGCCCACAGGCGAATAGTCAAGGGCTGTCACATCATAGCCGTTCTTTGCAAAATGGATGGTATCGCGTCCCTGACCGCAGCCGAGCTCGAGAACTTTCTTACCGCAGTCGAGCTTCATAGCCTCCTCGCAAGGATAGCTCATTTCCTCGCCGAACATATCAGGCATTATCATATAGGAATGGTCCCACTTGCTCTGCTGTCTGTCGAGATGCTCTCTGTCGGAAAGACCGTTAAGCTTGTCAAACTCGCCGTTTTTATAACATTCGAGAGCTTCGATAAAGCGCTCAGGGCAGGAAGAAACGCCTGTATCACAGCTTAAGCCCCGAAGTCTTCTGATGATTTCGTCGATTTCCATACCTTCGACAAGGGCGGCGACAGACAAGAGATTGCCCTTGCAGCCGCCCGTGAAGCTGACATCATAAACTCTGCCGTTGCGGACGTCAAAACGAATCTCGCTGACGCAGATGCTTTCAGGATAGTATATCATAATTTGTCCCCCATTGTTTTTATTTAATGATATAATGAACGGCACCGGTTAGTCAAGATTTATTGAAAAAAGCTCTCCAACGGAGAGCTTTTAATTATAGGTTTTTCATTATTTCGTCTGGTTTCATGCCTTTTCGGCTCATTTCCATGACTCTATGCAGCGGAGTGTCAGCGTGGGCGAAATATTTTTTCAGCCCCTTGCAGAGATAATACTGTCCGTTTTCGCCGAATCTGTCCTTCGGACAGCCGCCGTTACATACATTGAGATACTGGCAATCCTTACATTCATCGGTAAGGCTGTCTTTTTTGGCGTTGCCGAAAGCAATCTGCCTTTCGGAATGAGCAAGTTTTGCCATATTATTGGCCATAAGATTGCCTAAACGATGCTCGTTATCGACAAAATGGTCGCAGGCATAGATACTGCCGTCCTCCTCGCAGACGAGGACCTGGCCGCAGGTTTCAGCCAAATGGCACACCCCTGCCTTGCCCCCTGCCCACACCTTTGCAGTTTCGGCAAAGAGCTGGATATCAAGCTTGCCTAAATCATTCTTCACCCACTGGTCAAAGACGGCGCACAGAAAATCGCCGTAGGCTTCGGGGGTGACCGAAATATCGTCAATATTACCCTTTTTATCACGGACGACAACGGGGATAAACTGAGCCCAGCCTGTGTCAAGCTCGCGCAAAGCGCGGTATACTTCGAGCGGATTTTTCACAGTTTCGGCATTCACTGTGCAAAGCAAATCGGGCATAATGCCGTAAGATTTAAGCTTTTGCGCCGCCTTATAAATCCTGTCGTATGTAGGATTTCCACCCTTGTCACGGCGGTTTTTATCGTGTGTAAGCTTATCGCCGTCTATCGAAAGCCCTACATCAAAACGGTTGTCCCGCAGGAATTTGCACCATTCATCGTTTATGATAAGCCCGTTTGTCTGGAGATTATTCCACGCCTGCCAGCCTTTGGGCAGATATTTTTTCTCAATGGCAACAACTTGCTTATAGAAATCAAGCCCTGCAAGAGTTGGCTCGCCGCCGTGCCAAACAAAGGACACAACAGGACCTTCGTTTGCCTCGATAGTCTGCTTTATAAGCTTTTCAAGCAGAGAAAAGCTCATACGAGTCTGCTTTTTACTTGTGGAAAACTGCCCCTTTTCAAGATAATAGCAATAGGCACAGTTCATATTACACCGCGAGCCGACAGGCTTGGCGATGACAGCAATATCTCTTGGCATTTGCGCTCCTTATTTCAGGTATTTTTCAAAGAAAGTGAAGCATTTATTCCATGAATCCATAGCCTGCTCGACGCGGTATGCTCCTCTGTCGTGGGACCAGAAGGCGTGTCCTGCCCCGTCATAGCGGTGGAATTCATAGTTTTTGCCTAAGCTTTTAAGCACTTCTTCAAGTTTATCCACATCCTGAGGTGTCGGATTCTTGTCCTCATTGCCGAAGATGCCGAGGAGAGGGCATTTTAAGCCTTCGGCATAATCTAAAGGCGCAACAGGCTTGGATGGAGTGAGCTGCTCAGGAGGGCATACAACACCGCCGCCCCAGAGGTCGACAGCCGCATCTATTCCGTCAAGTGTACACGCCGCAAGGAAGGTATGTCTGCCGCCCGAGCACATTCCGATAACGCCCACCTTGCCGTTGGCGTTGGACTGATTTCTGAGGAAGTTGAGTGCGCCGTCTGTATCGCCCATTACAGATTTATCCGAGACAATGCCTGCTTCTCTCATACGGGTAGAAACCTCGCTCGGTGTGCCGTGGCCGAAATCTTCATAAATATCAGGGCAAAGCACGCTGTAGCCGTGCTCTGTAAAGCGGCGAGCCGCTTCTCTGCACATTTCGTCCCAGCCCGGCATATGAGGGATGAGCACAATTCCCGGGAATGGCCCTTCGCCGATAGGGCGGGAGTAATAGGCATGGACAAACTTGCCTTCGTGCCCCTGAATACGGATGGTTTCAGCGATCATTCCGCTGTATTTTCCTGTGTTAAAGCTGTTCCACATACGATTTCCTCCTTGTTTGTGATGTTTATAGTTTAATTATAGCATACAGCGGAGAAAATTGCACGAAAATTCTATTGAAAACGGACGACCAATGGTCGCACCTGCATCGGGTTTTACTTTCGTCTGTTTATATAGATACCGATGGCGCTTACCGCAAGCAGAAGTAATGCGAAAATTATCATAATTTCCTGAGGCATATGACCGCTGATAAAGATAGCGGTCGGGCCGTCTGCGCCGCCGATTATACCTATGCTGTTCATCTCATAATTTTTATAAAATATAAGACACACATTTATCATAATTATAACAAGCGAGGCAAAAGACAAAGCTATAAAAGCAGTGCGCCTTGTCTTTCTCTTGCTTTCACCCATTTTTGATATCTGCATATTGAGACTTTCAAGCTTTTCGGCAAGCTCCTTTATGCCGTTTGACGGCGTTTCGGCAACTGTCTCGCCAAGTATTTCGCTGACCGAGGTTTCAAGCACTTCGGCTATTTTTATTAGCATTTCCGAATCGGGCACAGAAAGCCCCTGTTCCCATTTGCTGACCGTCTGGCGGACTACATTGAGACGGATAGCTAAGTCCTCCTGAGAAAGACCTTTTGATTTGCGTATGTTTTTGATGTTTTCGCCTAACATAATTTCAGCTCCTTTCATTTGTGTGACGCGTTAAATTCTACGGGAGGGCACGGAGACCCTCCCCTACAGAATCGTTCACGCATTACCTCTGTCTTTGACTTTACTCTTTTTCAGCCGAAAAATCAAGCAATGCATATTAACATTTGCGTTGCGAGGGCGAATATGCTGATTTAATAAGCTTCGATCCCTCCGTCATCACTTTGCGATGACACCTCCCTTTACCAAAGGGAGGCATATTTGATTTTACTCCATACATTGTATACAATATCTGAAATCTGTGCTATAATTGTTCCATAAGGAGGTATTGATTATGAAGTTTTTGCTCAACACACAGGAAGAACGATGCCGCATGGAGGTTTACAACGAATACCTCCGCAAGATTCCCCAGCTTCTGGAGCAGCTTGAGGCTGTTGAAAAGATGTATGAAAAGGCTGTGATGGAAGAAAAGATGCTTGAAACCAAAAATGACGACAACAGCCGCACTCTTTATGCCGACAGACTTGCCCGCACAAAGGCTCAGTGCAAGGCTCGCGCTAACGATATAAGAGAGCAGGCAAGGCTGATTTTTGCCCTCAAGGCTCAGATTGAAAATGAAAGCTCGGCACTGAGGGAGTTGATTGGATAGACTGTTTCGGGCGGGCGCAGAGACCCGCCCCTGCAAGAAACAGAAAAGCCACTCGTGATGAGTGGCTTATTTTTATAATGTCACAACCCCTCCACCATCGTAACGATGGCGACGCAAAGCTAGTGCCGTTTACGGCGCCCCCTCCCCTTACACAGGGGAGGCTTTTGGGGTTCGGGCTTTTGTTTTACTTTTTCGTGCCGATTTTTTCGCCCATACGGACGATAGTTTCGATGTCGGCGAGGGAGTTTTCCATGATGTCGCTGTCGATAACGACCTCGTCTTTTTTGACAAGCACCACAACTGTCGAGCCGCCAAACTGGAAATAACCCTTTTCCTGTCCACGCTTCACCTTTGCCTTGCCGTGGTTATTGACAATTTTGCCCACAAGGAGCGCGCCAACTTCAATAATCGTCAGCTTACCGAAATCGGCTGTTTCCAGCGTTGTATACTCACGGGAGTTTTCCTTGTAAATCGGATAATAATCGTTGGCAATAGGGTTTACTGTGTGAAGAACGCCCTTGATAAAGGTATTTTCACTCTTTTCACCATCTGCCACATAGCAATATCTGTGATAATCGTCGACACAAAGGCGGAAAATCATCACATAGCCGCCCTTGTATTCTTCGGCAAGAGAGCGGTTTTTAAGCAGAGATTCCACATTATAGCGGGTGTGCTTTATGTTGAAAAATGTATCGTCAGCTATTGGAATGACAGTCATCTTACTGTCTGCAGGGCTGATGAAATGGCTGCTGTCCATATCGACAGCGCGAGCCTCTTCCCTTATCTCACGGGAGAAAAACTCGTTATAGCTGTTGTATTTCACCGGCTTGAACTGAGACATATCAATGTTATTGCTCTTTATGAAAGGCTTGATAAGTACACAGGAAGGCTTTGTGGACAAAAATGCCCCTGCTACCTTCGATATCCACGGCGCTGTCAGCGGCTTTAAAATAATTCTGCCCAGAGCTGTGCCATATAAGAAGGACAGGGCTTTTTCCTGTCCGTCTGTTTTTTCTATAAGTGTTCCGTTACGGAGCTTTTGTTTCATTTTCTTCAAACATCTCCCCTATAATCTGGCTTGATTCGTCATTGGCTTCAGGCAGTTTGAACTTTGTATACGCCTGAATTATAAATACTGTCACGATAACTGCTGCTATTGCGACGAGAATTGTCTTAAGGTCAGGCTTCTTCAATGGGAAGTCGAGAACAAAAAGCGTACCCACTAAAATAAGCAGACCGTGGAGCAAAATGAGGAACACATAGTCGCTCATCAGAAACTGAAGCCAGAAGAAAAGCGGAAGAATGAACGAAATAGTCGTTACAGGCAAGCCGCGGTATACCTTATTGGCTCCGCCTTCTGTTTTCTGGCGTTTTTCCTCCATTACATTAAAAAATGCAAGGCGGATAACTGCGCAAAGGCAATAATAAAATACTATTGCAAGGCCGATTGTGCCTCTTACGCCTAAAAGATAGCAGATAAGCGCAGGATAAACGCCGAAGCAGATGACGTCGCACAGAGAGTCAAGCTGGATGCCAAAGGCTCTTTCGTCGGCTGTGCGGTTTTTCTTGGAGCGGGCAACTCTGCCGTCAAAGGCATCGCAGATTCCCGAAAATGCAAGGCAGAAAATTGCCTCCTTATAGTCGCCGTGAATGGCCTGTGTCATGCCGTAAACCGATGAAATAAGGCTTATATATGTAAGAATTACTGTATAATCATAAAAACCGATAAGCTTTAACATAGTTATACCTTCCCTCCCCTTTAAGTACAAATGCAATATAACATATTTGCTTTTAGACATTATACCATAAGTGTGAGGTTTAGTAAAGAAAAATCGGCAAAATAAATGCCGCCCATTTAATGGGCGGCTGTACTTTTTACTGGACTTCCCAGCGGTGGCTGTTTCTGTTGTCAAATTCGACGATCACCTTTTCGAGAAGTTCTTCATCTTCGATGCTTTCCAGGTATTCACCGTCGACAAGCTGAAGCAATACAGCTTCTTCTTCCCCCGGCTTGAGGAGGGCTACGAATGTGCCGCCTTCGAACTTGAAGTTATCGTAAACAAGATATTCAACTTCCACGCCGTCCTCGTCTTCAACGAGGATTGTTTCCATTTTTTCGTTTTCCATATTATCCTCCGATTAGAGTGTCTTTTCGGCAGCTTCTACAACGTGCTTCATAAGCACGGAAGTTGTAACAGCGCCCACACCGCCAGGGACAGGTGTGATAGCGTCAACGATTGGCTCGACTTCTGCATAAACTGCGTCGCCAGACATACCGCCAACGCCCTTGGATGTGACCTTTTCGGCATCCCAGTTCATAGAAACGTCGATAACTACCTGACCTTCACGGACATAGTCCTTTGTAAGGCTTTTGAGTACGCCCGCTGCAGAAATGATAATGTCTGCTTCACGGCAGATTTTCGCTGTATCAACAGTCTTTGTATGGCAGATTGTGACAGTTGCGTTCTTCTTCATAAGCATCATAGCGGCAGGCTTGCCCACAACGAGTGAGCGGCCGATGACAACAGCCTTCTTGCCCTTGCAGTCGATGCCGTAATGGTCCAAAATCTCCATGCAGGCTGCAGGAGTACATGGCGCATAGCCGAGGTCATCTCTGTCTTCAAATACGCCTGCATTGGAAAGATGAGTCATGCAGTCGACGTCCTTTTTAGGGTCGAGGCGGTTGCATATCTCATTCTGGTCATTTTTAAGATGCTTTGGAAGAGGGCGGAACATAAGCACGCCGTGGATTGTGTCATCTGCATTGACTTCATCAATAACGGCAAGAACCTGTTCCTTTGTCGCATCTGCAGGAAGTTCAAACTTTTTGATTTCAACACCGACCTGTGCGCCCTTTGTGACAGCGCCCTTTTCGTATGAAAGGTCAGATGGGTCTGCGCCTACTCTTACAATGCCGAGAGTCGGCACTACGCCCTTTTCACGGAGGGCATTTGTTCTTTCAAGAAGGTTCGCAACGATTGCTTCGTTGACCTCCTTGCCGAGTAATCTCTTTGCCATATATTCCTCCTAAACACCGAAACCGGATTTTACTGTATTGAAAATATCGTCTGCCATAGTGCAGTATTTATCCAGCATACCGAGAGCCTTTGCGTTCATTTCGTCGGCAACTTCACGGTTTTTGAGTGTCTTTGTATTGATAAATACATTAAGGCTTGCCGCCTGAAGTCCTGCCTTACAGCATACAGCGGCGCAGCCTGCGTCAGAAACAGCAAGACGGCTGCCCTTTTCAGCGAAAACTGCAATATATTCGATAGCCTGGCAGCAAAGCTCCATAATCTTCATAGGTGTGGAGCAGGCAACGAGAGTTGCTTCTTCGAGAATCTGAGCGCGGTTTGGGTCATCCTTAGGGATGCCGTAAGCCTTTGCAAGAGGAACGAAATTGATTTCATCAGCTTCTACCTGGTCGAGAAGCTCCTTCTGCAGAGCATCGCACTTTGCCTTGAGCTCGATGATTTCAGCTTCAACTGCGGCATACTTTTTCTTGCCCACTGTGAGCGAGCCAACCATATTGCCGAGAGCTGTACCGATAGCACCAACAAGAGCCGCTGCACCGCCTCCGCCAGGAGCAGGAGCATCAGATGCCAGAACTTCAACAAACTTGCGGCAGCTTTCCATTGTCATATCCATAAATGTAATCTCCTTTATGTAAGATTATTGTGTGCATATATTCCTATTGTAATAATAACATTTTTCGTCCGCATTTGCAATGGGAAGACGGGAAAAAGCTGAGTTTTTGCATTTATTGACAAACAATATGGGCGGTAGTATAATAAAATCAGCAAAAACAAGGAGTATGCCTATGAAACCAGATGTATTTATAAGCTATCATCACGATTCTTCATTCTCTGTGGCTCAGTCTGTTGCCATACGGCTTGAAACTCTTGGTCTGCGTTGCTGGTATGCGCCGCGCGATGTTTCGGGCTCATATGCAGGCAGCATAGTAAAGGCTATCGAAGAATGTTCAGTTTTTCTTCTGATACTCAACAAAGAGGCATCTTATTCTCCTCACGTTCTCAACGAGATAGAAATTGCCTTCAAGCGTCTGCCTGAAATCACTATCGTTCCATTCCATATAGCTGACAAGGATATTTCCAAGGATGCCCGCTATTATCTCAGCAGAATGCACTGGGTGGACGGCATTGCTCCTCCTTTTGAAGCCCGTCTCGAGGATCTTTCCAACAATATCCTCAATACCCTTGATAAAGGTAAAGCTTCTTCCGATGGAAACAAAGTATGTGATGATGCTCCCAAAGGTTTTACACCTGAGTTTATTGAAGAGCTCCGCGGTATGTTCCAGCCTGACTTTTCGGACAAATCAAAGGAGCAAAAGGAAAATCCGCCTGAGGCGCCTGTAAAAAAGTCATTCATCGGTAAATTATTCGAAAAGTCCGATAAGAAAATAGATACAAGAAGATTTAGCTCAGGTTCTTATGAAGGTGAATCCCGCTTCGGACTTTCAAATGGTAAAGGTAAGATGACATGGACAAATGGTGACTCTTATGAAGGCGACTGGGTGAAAGGCACCTGCACAGGCAAGGGTAAGTTCATCTGGGCAAGCGGTGACGTATATGAGGGCGACTTTGTCAAGGGTGTTCCTCACGGTAAGGGCCGAATGACATGGATAAGCGGTGATTTTTACGAAGGTGACTGGGCAAATGGCAAAATGCACGGTATGGGTGCCCTGCGCTATGCAAACGGTGTTGTCAATGCCGGCCGCTTCGAAAACAATGAGTTCAAATTATTTTAATTTTATAAATCAAAAAGTCCGGAAGATAACTTCCGGACTTTTTATTTTGATTAATTATTCTATTATTCCCACTCGCTCCTGAAAAATAAATCTTAAACAGATTTGCTTATGGAATTTAGTTCAAGGTCTTAGGATTATTTCCATTATTCAGACAGCAGAGGCTATCTGATTTTTTGTTGCCATAGTGTTGCCATGATATTTCACTTTAGTACAATATCTATTAAGATTTGTTATTTGCCGCTAATCCTCTTATACTCCATATACTTACGCTCACTTGCCTTATCATAAAGGTTTTCAAGGAACGTTTCATCCTGCTTCATTGACGCCATTACAATGTCAACGCACTCATCGTTTGTGAATACCCTGAACAACTCGGGAATGCTGAAATCAGCAAATGCAGAACTCAACTCACTTCTCAATTCATCATCTGACAAACCAAGGGTTTCTTGGAGTCCCTTGAAGTTGTGTGCCAATGGTGAAGAACAGAAAGAATGGCTGTATGGGGCGATGTGCTCCAGTTTCATCTCATATAGACGCCAATAGAAATCATCCTTCCTATTCGTAAAGAAAGACCCCATACTGTTTTCCATTAAGCTCAGGTCATAATATACGGCTTCGACCAGAAGTGCAAACGCTGTCTTAGGCTTGTTTTCTTCCAACAGGAACTCGTACATGGAGTGCCTAAGATTTCTATACAAACCAAAGTCATAGTTTTGGGCATGAACACCACTCTGTTCATTGAAATAACCCCACAGAACATCCCGATAGGGATAATGGGTTTGGGCAATACGATGGTTCATCTCCCATACGCTCATATACCTATGACGGTGCAGGTACGGCACGTACTGGTTGTCCTTCAATTCCTGTTCACCCGTGGGAGTCAACTTGAAAAAACGCTCTGGGTATTTGGCAGACAACTCATTATGGTCTGCTACACCCAGCAGTCTATCAATCAACTCAGCCTTTTTGCCAGATACCTTTTCATTGACCAGTTTGAGCTCGTCCTTAATCTCGCCCAACTTTAGCCGTTCAAGAATGGAACGTAAATCACCCAGTTCAATGAAACCACGTTCATACAAGGAGTCCAGAATGCTCTGAGGGTCTTTCACCGAATACTGATAATACCAAAATCCCTGAAAGCTGTTGTCAGAAGTTTTGTAGGTGTGGGCATAGTCCAGCATCAGAATCTCGTGGGGATATAGACCACCCTTTGACGGCGTTGCCTGCTTCAGCAATTCTTCCAGAGGGGGAGGGCCATCTACCTCAGTAGTAATCTCCACCAATGGTGTCTTTGCAACGACTTCCTTCTTCACATATTCTGATGCTGGTGGTATGTAGGATCCAGAAATTACGGGTGCTTTCGTCACACTATTATCAACGGGATTTGACTTCTTTTTGAATAAATCAAACAGCCCCATATTATCACCCCTTTTTGCAGTAAGAGCCCTATGATAAATAAATCATAGGGCTCTTATAATCCACTCGCAACTATTCTCTTAAAAATGTTGCCATTTTGTTGCCACAAACGGCTTCAAAAGCGTGAAAACCCTTGATATTACAGGCTTTTTTCGACCTCTGAACTTATTCCCACTCGAGCGCCAGACCTTAATTTCTCGTGATAATATGCACTGATAGTGCGCTTTTAGTCCACACATTCCACACATTTCAAGCTATCAGTAGCGTCTCCAAGAATTCTGTAGCCATTTTGTAGCCACTGGCTACAACGCAACCTCCGCTGGCTGATTCACCTCAAAGCCACTCGG
>JAFSBG010000059.1 GCA_017441945.1 Clostridia bacterium | reverse complement strand
TCTTCATATCGTGCAACGGCGTATCTGTCTGTCATGCCGGCAATATAGTCGGCTACAACATTGTGAAGTGTATCGTTTTCAAGCTGTTTTATATAATCTTCCGGCAGGCGGTCTTTATTTTTGACGAAGTAATGGAAAAGCGCCTGAATTATGCCGACGCCCTTGCCTTCCTCGCCTTTCGCCAGCGGATTGCGGTATACATTTTCAAAAAGGAACTCGCGGAGCTCCATCATGGCGTTTTCGATATGCTCGTCCATGCCGATGATAGGTTTGCCGAGACTGTATTGTATAATGGAACCGACTAAAGTGTCAATTCTTTTGTTGTGCTTGTCCCCAAGGATATCCGAAAGATGCTTTGGAATAGATTCGTTTGAGAGGATTCCTGCACGGATTGCATCGTCGATATCGTGGTTTATGTAGGCAATACGGTCTGCATATTTGACAATAAGACCGCAGAGTGTGCTCGCTTCAAGGTCGCCCGAATGGCAGAGAATGCCGTCACGGACTTCATAAGTGAGGTTCAGGCCTTTGCCGTCATTTTCAAGCTTTTCTACAACGCGAAGGCTCTGGCCGTTATGTGTAAAGCCATTTTCCTTTACCTCATTTAATGCTCTTTCGCCTGCATGACCGAATGGTGTATGGCCTAAATCGTGCCCCAATGCGATGGCTTCTGTAAGGTCCTCATTGAGCATAAGGGCTCTTGCGATTGTACGGGAAATTTGGGATACTTCGAGGGTGTGAGTAAGGCGTGTTCTGTAATGGTCGCCTTCGGGAGAAAGAAAGACCTGAGTCTTGTGCTTCAGGCGGCGGAATGTTTTGGAGTGGACGATTCTGTCCCTGTCGCGCATAAACTCTGTGCGGTTAGGGCACGGCTCGCTGTAGCGCTCTCTGCCCTTTGTTTCAGCCGAAAGCACAGCGTAAGGGGCGAGAATGATTTTTTCGTTATTTTCGATTCTTTCACGGATGGTCATAGGCTCACCTCCCGATATAAATAAATATGTAGAATGATTTAATAAAATTCTCTCCCTCAGTCAAGCCTTTGGCTTGCCAGCTCCCGCCGGGGTCCCCGAACAGCCTGCTGTTTGGGGTGGCTCTTTGAGGGAGCCAAGAGAAAATGTGCCTGCGTTACGATTTGATAGGAACAATCTCTCTGTCTGCCTTTGGCAGCCGCCGCCCCCTTTGATAAAGGGCGAGGCTTTGAACTTGGTTACATAAACAAAAACCACATATCCCCTGTATTTATATAATACGCAGGAAATGTGGTTTTTTCTCTTTTTTTCTTAAAAATTTTATTAAATTTTTTTAGGGATGAGTTTTTCACACTCAATTTCAGGAATTACATTGGCGCTTGTCAGCTCTGTGATGTGCTTTTTGAAGGCATCGAACTTTTCAACTGGCATCTGGAGCTTCAAAGCAACGTCTGCGCCGTACTCAACATCGGCCTCTGTGATGTCATAATGGACAAATGTATTTCGCACAGGGTCGAGGAAATTATATGGCATGCGGGCATTGACAATATAGAATGGCGTGAGCACGCTGACTCCGCTGTTTTCGAGAGCGAGTGCCGCCGCCTTGCCGTAAGCACGGACAAGACCGCCTGCACCGAGAAGTGTGCCGCCGAAATAACGGGTTACCACGATAAGAGCGCAGTAGACCTGCTGCTTTTTCAGCACTTCAAGGATAGGCATACCGGCTGTGCCCTGAGGCTCGCCGTCATCGGAAAAGCGCATTACATTATCCGAATCGAGCACATAGGCATAGCAGTTATGGGTGGCATCCCAGTACTTTTTGCGAAGCTCATTAAGCTTTTCATTGGCTTCTTCGGCTGTTTCCACATAGAAAACGTGGGATATGAACCTGGATTTTTTCTCTATATACTCGGCTTCGCCGCTACCAGAGGGAATCTTCTGAAACTGTTTCATCCTTGTCCTCCGAATATTTCTTGTATCTGCCCCAGATTTTCGCATCGACTACTGCAACGACCTTGACACCTTCGCCTAAAAACTCTGTGCTTCTGACCTTGGCATCTCTGTGGAGAATATCCACAACGCCGCCGTCGGAATACGGAATGAGGAAGGTTGCTTCACGCTTGTTTGCGTTGAGAGTGTCGATTATCGCCTGCAGAAGGTCATCAAGACCGATTTTGTTAAGGGCTGATGCGTAAATCGCGCCCGTTCTGCGTGGCATCATATTGAATGGAATCTTATCTATCTTGTTGAAAACAACGATTCGCGGAGTTTCCTGTGCGCCAAGCTCTGCGATGAGCTTTTCGACGACATTTTCCTGCATTTCCCAGTTTTCATTTGATGCGTCGATGACGTGAACGAGAACATCGGCATACATAAGCTCTTCAAGTGTCGCCTTGAAGGCATCGACAAGCTGGTGAGGAAGCTTTCTGATGAAACCTACTGTATCAGAGATAAAAACCTCGCTGTTGTCATAAAGTCTCATGCTCTTTGTTGTAGGGTCGAGAGTGTCGAAAAGGCGGTTGTTTGCATGGACACCTGCGCCTGTCAGCGCATTGAGAAGTGTGGACTTACCTGCATTTGTATAGCCTACGATGGCGACCTGCGGAATCTCGGACTTTTCACGCTTTTTGCGCTGTGTTGTTCTTATCTGCTTGACGTGTTCTATTTCGCCTTCCAGTTTCTGGATAATCTGGCGAATGTGGCGACGGTCTGTTTCAAGCTGGGTTTCACCAGGACCGCGGGTACCGATAGGGCTTTTGCCGCCCGAAGCTGTCTGTCTTACAAGATGTCCCCACATACCTGAAAGACGCGGAAGAAGATACTTGTACTGAGCCAGCTCAACCTGCAGAATACCTTCTCTTGTCTTTGCTCGGTCGGCAAAGATATCGAGAATTAGGGCGTTTCTGTCGATTACACGGCACTTCGTAATTTCTTCGATAGCTCTTGTCTGGGATGGTGTTATTTCATTGTCGAAAACTACAAGATTTGCCTCATGAGCTTCAATGAGAGCCTTGAGCTCCTCCGCCTTGCCTTCACCGATGAATGTGTGAGGGTCGGGAGCTTTTCTGTTCTGGAGCAGAATAGCGGCTGTTTCGCCCCCTGCTGTTTCGAGAAGCTCACTCAGTTCGTCGAGAGTTTCTCTGTCGGAATTTTCAAAATCCTTGAGGGCACCACAGTTGATGCCCACAAGAATGGCTTTTTCTACTTTCTTTTCAATAATTTCGTTCATTTGTTATCCTTTGATTTTTTTCTTTTCACCCGTGCCGAGTGGATCATTCCAGTCTATCTTGCGATAGAGAATATAGGAAACGAGAAGCACCAGGTTGTTACTGATGAGTGTGGAGACAGGAATGATGAGGTAGTTTGGCTCGAAGAACATATTGGCTATGAGAATGATAGGGTATCTGAAGCCGACGATTCTGAGACCGTTGATTATAATAGGTATTTTTGTCTTGCCGACGGCAACAAATACGCCGCAGACGATGCTTGCGCAGGCAAAGCCTAAAATACCGAAGATTGTGATGCGCTGTGTTACTGTGACCTTGTCGAGCAGCTCAAGCTGATCTTCTTCAACGAAGAGGGTACTCATAACAGGAGCGATAATTGTCATAACGATAGTTACGATGATACTGAGGATTGCAACCAGCTTAAAGACATAGATTACCATATCCTTTGCGCGCTTGTAATTCTGCGCACCTACATTCATACTTACCATTGATGTGATGGCTGTGCCGAATGCGTTGAGCGAGCTGTATGCTACGTTTGTGATGGAGTTTGCGATGGAGTTTGTGTTGAGGATTTCGCTGCCAAACTTCATCGATTCCAGGTTGATGAGAAGGAAACCGACCTGCATTGTAACATTTGTCACGACAGATGGGATACCGACTTTGAGGAAGTCGCGGAGAATGCCGCCGTCAGGCTTAAAGCCCTTAAAGCTGACATTCATCTTATTTTTCGAGAATATATCACGGCTGACGATGAGGGATATTGTCGCCTGCGCGAAGAAGTTACTGAGAACGATACCCATAACGCCGAGCTGCATAACTGCGATAAAGAGGGCATTGCCGATGACCTTGAGGATCATCATGAGCAGTGTGAATATGAACTGGATTTCACTCTTGCCGTTGGCATTCTTGATGGCATAATATGCTGTGTTGAAGTACTGGAACGGCACGACAAGCGGTGTGAGCAGCATGATTGTCTGAACGCCCGATCTGATCTCATCGAGGGCAAGAGAAGCGTAAAACGGCGCAATTACCATTGTGAATACAGACACGATAAGGGCAGCCGCAACCATAAGGAAGATGAACTGCTTTGTGTATTTATGTACCTTTTCCATATCGCCTGCGCCGATAAGGCGGCCGATGAAGGCTGTGCCGGCTACAGAAAGACCGATACCGCCGTTGATGGCGATGTTGAGAGCTGTATTTGAGTATGAAACTGCGGCGCCGTTGGTGAGTGTTGAGAAATTATACACAAACCAGTTGTCGAAAACCTGTGTAAGCGACTGCGCAAGCAGCATAAACATTACAGGCATTGAAAGCAGAACGGCTGTCTTGCCTATGCCCCCGTGCAAAACGAGATTTTTTCTTTCTTCGTCACTTTGCTTGAAAATGCTTAGAAATCCCATTTGTTGTTTCCTCCGTGATTTTTTTATATTAAAGTCATTATAACACATTATTAAAAATAATGCCACATATTTATAAGCAAATATTTACTTTTTGTCGATTGTGTGATATGATTATGTTGCGAACATTTGTTCTTTGTATTTTGCAATCCCTCCACCGCCATACGGCGGTCCCCCTCCCGATAATGGGGTCCCCGGTGAGCCTGCTCATTTGGGTGAATAGCAAGGAAGGCTTTTGACTTAGTTGCAGGGGGTGCTTGCCCCTCCCGCCTATCCAACTGCATCACAGATAAAATAATACTGCCACAGGCAGTGCTTCATGTGCCGAAAGGCACACTTCATAAACAAAGTGACTTCATACGCTGTATAGCGTGCTTCATATACGCATTTCGGATGCGTATACTTTAAGAAAGGAGGCTGAATATGTCTAAAAACCGTATAATTTTTCATATTGATGTCAATTCCGCCTTTCTTTCGTGGACGGCTGTCAAACGGCTGCAGGAGGGGGAAACTGTGGATATACGCACCATTCCTGCCGTCATCGGCGGCGATGAAAAATCACGCCACGGCGTTGTGCTTGCAAAGTCCATTCCTGCCCAGAAATTCGGCGTAAAGACAGGCGAATCGCTTTTTGAAGCAAGGCAGAAATGCCCGAATCTGACAGTTGTGCCCTCCGACCACGGGTATTATTCGGAGATTTCAAAGAAGCTTTTTGATATGCTTAATGATTACTCCCCTGTTGTCGAGCAGTTTTCGATAGATGAGGGATTTCTCGATTACACCGGGCTTGAGGGGCTTTATGGTGAGCCTATGAAGGCGGCTTTTGAGCTTAAAGAGCGCATCAAAGCGACTTTCGGCTTTACCGTCAACATCGGTGTCGCCCCAAATAAAATCCTTGCAAAGATGGCAGGCGAGCTTAAAAAGCCCGACCTTGTTCACTCCCTTTTCCATCATGAGCTTGAGGAAAAGCTCTGGCCGCTCCCTATCCGTGAATTGTTTATGGTGGGCAAAAGCTCCGAGCGTGTGCTTTTAAACCACGGCATTGACACCATAGGAAAGCTTGCAAAGTGCGACCAGGAGCTTGCTGTAAAGCTGCTCAAAAGTCACGGTCTCACCCTTTGGAAATATGCCAACGGCATCGACAACTCCCCTGTTGTACCCAGCGGAAACAGCTCTGCAAAGAGTTTTTCCAATTCGACCACCCTTTCGCAGGACGCCACAAGCCTTGAGGAGGCAAATCTTGTGCTTCACAGGCTGGCGCAGACCGTCTGTATGAGAATGAGAAGCGAAAATTATCAGTGCTCCACGGTTTCTGTGCAGATCAAATATGCCGATTTCACCCTTTTCAGCAAGCAGATGAAGGTCAAAGTGCCGACCGACGATACCGACTATATTTATCGGATGTTCAAGGATTTATATGCTTCGCTCTGGAATGGCAGACCTGTGCGGCTTATCGGTGTGGGGCTCAATGATTTAACCGAAAAAGATGACAGCCAGATGACAATTTTCGACGCGATGGCGCAGGAAAAGCACAAGAAGCTGGATGCTGTGTGCGATAAGATAAGACTGCAATTCGGCAAGGGCTCGATTGGCTTCGGGGACCAGCTTAAGGGGAAGAAATAAAATATCCCCTTGCGGTGATGCGATATATTTGCATAGCAAATGCGATATGCCGTAAACAGCGCGATATAATACTGTGCATTGCGATATATCCGCTTTCAGCAGATGCCATAGTGCCTGCGGCGCTATTTAATAAACGCCGCCATGCGGCTACACTTTTTAAATAATCCCTCCACCATCTTCGATGGTCCCCCTCCCTCAAGGTGAATTGACCGAAGGGCAAGAGAGGGTGGCCTGGGCCATTAGGCAAGGGAGGCTTAAAAAAGAAAAACCTCTTTTGTTTTATTACAAAAGAGGTTTTATTGTTATTTAAGTCTTGCGACGCTCTGGCGGACAACTGCGCGTTTGAGTCTGGCATCTGCCATACGCTGCTCTGTTGCTGTAGCGTTTTTATCGGCAAGAACTGCCTTTGCACGCTGCTGGGAGTTTTCAGCACGGTTTATGTCAATTTCATCTGCCCATTCAAATGTTGTAGGAACGAGAGTTGCAGAGCCGTTGAGCATGGAAATCATGCCGCCGATGCAGGCTGCGTACTTTTTCTGGCCATCTATAACGATGGTCGCCATTCCCATACCGAGAGGGGCAATGCAGTTGATGTGTCCTGCTAAAATGCCAAGGTCACCTGTCGTTGTTCTGACGATGACTTCTTCTGCCATTCCGTCATACTGCAGACCGTCCGGTGTGACAATTTTCAACGGGAAGCCGTTCATTATTTATCACCCTTCCACTTTGCAACTACATCATCGATAGTGCCTGCATACAGGAAGTAAGATTCAGGGATTTCGTCGTGCTTGCCTTCGATGATTTCCTTGAAGCCGCGGATGGTTTCCTTCAGCGGCACATACTTGCCTTCCATGCCGGTGAACTGTTCAGCAACATGGAATGGCTGGGAGAGGAAACGCTGAATCTTACGGGCGCGGTTAACTGTAAGCTTGTCCATTTCGCTCAGTTCGTCCATACCCATGATAGCTATGATATCCTGCAATTCCTTATAACTCTGAAGAATGCTCTGGACAGCGCGCGCTGTTTCGTAATGCTCCTGACCAACCACCTCGGGGGAGAGGATGCGGCTGGTGGAATCCAGCGGATCCACAGCGGGGTAGATACCCAACGAAGCGATGGAACGGCTGAGAACGGTGGTGGCGTCCAGATGGGCGAAGG
>JAFSBG010000058.1 GCA_017441945.1 Clostridia bacterium | reverse complement strand
TTTATGGTTTACAAGACTTTTATCAAAGATTTTCTTTGGTAAAGGTCTTTTTTATTTATATCGCACCTTACGGCAGACGGGCTGGCGGTGGAATGTCAGCCCCATCACAGCCCGCCTGCATTTCAGAATACGATTGGTAAATAATAATTAAACTCCCTCCACCAGCCATTTGCCTCCCTTTAGGCATGGGAGGGGGACCGTCGGATGACGGTGGAGGGATTCGCCACAAAAACACACCAATCTCAGTAAATAATAAATATTAACATAAAAAAGGAGTAAAATATGTTCTATCAGAAGAAAACAGAGCAGATTGCAAATGAACTGAACGTCAACGTTTCAAGCGGCTTGTCTTCTTCCGAGGCTAAGGCTCGTCTTGAGAAAAACGGACCTAATGCTCTTAAAGAAAAGGAAAAAAAGACAAGACTCCAGATGTTCCTCGCTCAGCTCAATGAGCCGATGATCTACATTCTTATGGTGGCGGCAGTTATCTCTGTCGTTCTTAAGGAAGTCAGCGACGCTGTAATCATCATGGCTGTTGTCGTCATCAACGGCGTTGTCGGCATGGTGCAGGAAGGCAAGGCGCAGGACGCTCTCGAAAGCCTTAAAAAGCTTTCGGCCCCTAAAACCATAGTAAAACGCGACGGTAAACAGATGGAAATCGAAGCCAAGGACCTCGTTGTCGGCGACGTTGTAATTCTCGAAGCAGGCCGCCAGATTCCTGCCGACCTCCGTCTTACATTCTCAACAAATCTTAAAATCGAAGAATCCGCCCTCACAGGCGAATCTGTCCCATCGGAAAAGGATGCCGAATTCATTGCAGACGGTGAAGTTCCTCTCGGTGACCGCATTAATATGGCTTATATGTCGACAAACGTGTCCTACGGCCGCGGTGAAGGCGTTGTAGTAGCAACAGGTATGGATACAGAAATCGGCAAGATCGCGGCTATGATCAACGACAGCGGCGACGAAATGACACCTCTCCAGAAACGCCTTGCTGACCTTGGCAAGATGTTCGGTATTATTGCCATCGTCCTCTGCGTAGCACTTTTTGGTATCGCTGTAATTCAGAAGCGAAACATCGTTGAAATGCTCATCACAGCAATTTCTCTTGCAGTTGCCGCCGTTCCTGAAGGCTTGCCTGCAGTTGTAACCATCGTTCTCGCTCTCGGCGTACAGCGTCTTGTAAAGGTCAATACTATCGTAAGAAGACTTCCTTCTGTCGAAACTCTCGGCTCTGTAAGCGTTGTCTGCTCCGATAAGACAGGTACACTTACACAGAACAAGATGACTGTTGTCCGCGCATACACAGATGGCAAAATGATGGAAATGGAAGACCTTAACTACGATGCAAACAAGGTCTTTGTCGATGGTTTTGTCCTCTGTAATGACGCAAGCGTTGACGGCGATGAAAGAGTTGGCGACCCTACTGAAATCGCTCTCGTCGATATGGGGATCGCCCTCGGCGTTTCCAAGAAGAGAACAGAAGAGCTTCAGCCTCGCGTTGACGAGCTTCCGTTTGACTCCGACCGCAAGATGATGACAACTGTCCACGAGCTGGGCAAAAATAAAATTTCCTACACAAAGGGCGCATTTGAAAGCATCGTAAACCGCTGTGACAATATCCTTGAAAATGGTCAGGTTCGTCCGTTCACAAGAGATGACCTGAGAAATATCGAAAATGCCATCGCAAAGATGTCCTCCGATGCCCTCCGTGTTCTCGTACTTGCTATCAAGTATGAAAATCACGAAAAGTTTGAAGAAAACCTTACATTTGTCGGCCTTGTCGGTATGATTGACCCTCCAAGAGTGGAAGTTGCTCCTGCTGTTGAAGAATTCAAGGGCGCAGGCGTAAAGACTGTCATGATTACTGGTGACCATAAGGACACAGCTTTTGCTATTGCAAAGGAACTTGGCATCGCAACAGACATCAGCCAGTGTATGACAGGTATGGAGCTTGATGAGCTGACACCTGAAGAGCTTGCAGACCGCATTGATAACCTCTGCGTATTCGCACGAGTTTCCCCTGAACATAAGGTTATGATTGTCAATGCCTTCAAGTCCAAGGGTCAGATCGTTTCCATGACGGGCGACGGCGTCAACGACGCACCATCTCTCAAGGCGGCTGATATCGGTATTGCAATGGGTATCACAGGTACAGACGTTGCAAAGAGCGCCGCTGACATGGTCCTCACAGACGATAACTTCGCAACTATCGAAAAGGCTATCGAAGAGGGCAGAAGCATCTATGCAAATATCAAGAAGTCTGTCCACTTCCTCCTTTCCTCCAATTTCGGTGAAATCATCACAATGTTCCTTTCCATCCTTGTCGGTCTTGCAGCGCCACTCAAGGCTATCCACATTCTGTGGGTAAATCTTATCACAGACTCCCTCCCGGGCCTTGCCCTCGGTGTTGACGAAAATGATAAGGCTCGCATGATGAAGGAGCCTCCGCGTGACCCTGACGAAAGCATTTTCGCCCACGGCGGTCTCTTTACAACAGTCGGCTACGGTGTTGTGGTTTCTCTTATCACACTCTGCGGCTTCCTCTTTATCCCTGTAACAACCCTTATGGCTCAGGGCGAAGCAATTTCCATCGCGAATATTTCGGGCATTCTCGCTGATACAGCAGTTCTCGCAAGAGCGCAGACTTATGCCTTCACAATTCTCGGCCTTTCCCAGCTTTTCCACGCTGTCGGCATGAGAGACGTGAATAAGTCGGTATTCAAGATGAATCATACAAATAATAAGATGATGATTCTCGCTTTCGTGGTCGGCTTCGTGCTCCAGATTGCAGTTACAGAGATTCCGTTCCTCGTCAGCGTATTCGGCACAGCAAAGCTTGGTATGGCTGAATGGACAGGTCTTGTGCTGACAGCTATGGTTCCGCTTCTCGTACACGAAATCGTAGTTATCGTAAAAAAACTTACAAATAAAATTTAAAAAATGTCTTGACAAAACGCTCTGATAGTGTTATACTATTAGAGCGTTATGACATGGAGAGATGGTCGAGTTGGTTTAAGGCACCGGTCTTGAAAACCGGCGATGTCGTGAGGCATCCGTGGGTTCGAATCCCACTCTCTCCGCCAAAACCAACTTGCTTGATATAATAAATTGAAATACACCTGGAGAAATACTCAAGTGGTGAAGAGGCTCCCCTGCTAAGGGAGTAGGGCGCGAAAGTGTCGCGAGGGTTCAAATCCCTCTTTCTCCGCCAAAAGGCATCGATGAAAATCGATGCCTTTTTTGTGTTTTATGGCACATAAAAGCATAATAATGAGGCTGTCAGCATAAATATAAATAATAATGCGAAATGTTTTACGAAAATTTCGTTTAATTATTTCGCAACATAGTTGTAATATACAGGTGAAGGTAAAAAATGCCATTCAGAATGTATATGAGGAGGAAATTATGAAACGGATTATGCTATTTATTTTGACAGCGGTTATATTTTTATGTGTATTTGCAGGCTGTGTCGCAGAAAATGCAGACAGACGCTATGCCGAAGAGCAATGCCGCCGTCTGCTGCGTGAATACAATGAGGCTGTGGCAAAGGGGGACAAGACTGCTGCCGACAGAGCAGCAGCCATCTATAACGATTATATCTTTTCTTATTCATCCGTCTGGGGCGACGACGCTCCGGAAAAACTGTATGACTGCAAATAGATATGCAATTTTATATTGAAACAGCGGAAGAAAAGTTGTATAATTGAAGTATAAAAAGCACAGGAGGCGCGGTATGAAAATCATTGACTATAAAGAAGAATTCGGCGAAGTTGTTTATCCTGAGGGCTTCAAGGAGCAGCTCATCGGCAAGAGCATCGAAGAACAGGCCGATTGTTTCTGTATTTCAGGTCAGATTTCTTTCAGAAATACAGGCTGGGGCGAAAGAACATCGGAATATAAAGGCAGACTTTCCGAGAAACCGGATATCACAGTTGTTGTCAAGGATGGTCTTATCGCAGGTGTTGTTGCAAAGGACGACAACGGTTGTGAATGTTTTATAGGTCCTGAAAGGGGTATATGCACATATTACGCTGAGGAAAACAACGGCGCAGGCTACAAAACAAGAGCGGACTACCTGCATCTCGTCTGCGTACCAGAAAAGAAGTAAAAAATAAAGCTCCATCGGTTAAGATGGAGCTTATTTTTAATCTTCAAATTTGCTGTTGAACTTGTCAAGGGCAAGAGCGGCGATTACGCCCGAAACGATGCAGACGATATTGATAATACAGCTTGTGACCGAAGCAAAGCTTCCGACAGGGATTATCATAACAGTCGATGCAATTACAATGCCGACGATAGCGTGGAATGCCACCGAATAATGTCTGTCAAACAGCCTGTCAACAGCCTTCGCAAAAAGTATCACAGTAGCAAGAGCGCCTATTCCGCCCGGAACGAGAACGGAAAAATCAAGCTGTCCTATGCCTGCAACAAAAGGCTCATAAAGCCCAAGAGGCATCAGAAGAGTCGAAAAGCTCATGCCCGGCGCAATAATGCTGAGAGCAAGGCAGAAGCCGCAGAAAATAAACCAGATAAAGTTTGGGCTGATGCTTACAGAAAGCACTTTAAGACCGATGAGAAGGGCGAAAATAAAGGTCATGCCGCAAATCAGCGAAATCCACGAAGCCTTGCTTCGTCCCTGCTTGCCGGCTTCTCTGAAAAGGGAAGGCATCATGCCTGTGATAAGGCCGATAAATACGCAGACCGATGGGGCAGGGTATCTGTTAAGCAGGAAGGACAGCAGATTTGCAATGCCTAAAAAGCCGATTACAGCCCCTATACCCACGGGTATAAGCTTTGGAACATGGGTGCGGAGCTTTTTAAGCGGGTCGGCTAAAAACTCCATGACGGTCTTGTAAATGCCGAAAACAACGCATAAAACACCGCCCGAAATGCCGGGAAGCACAGCGCCGAGACCGATAAGGGCGCCCTGCAGTATTTTAAGCGCAAATTGCGCAGGAGTGTAAGTTTTATTCATCAGTTACCTCGAAAAGTCAGTTATTAAATAATTATACCACAATAAAGAAATATATTCAAGGGCATAAATAAACTCCCTTCGCAGAAACGACAAAGGGAGGTATTCACAGATGGATTGCAACGGTCTGATAAATTGGGATTAGTTGATTATATTGGTGTTCCTACTTCAATTAAGTTACCATCCAAATCGTAGAATCTGACCACCTTTTGCCCCCAGCTGTGTGTCATCAGGTGATTGACATATTCGATTTCAGGGTAAAGTGTTTCAAGACGCTCTACAAATTGTTCT
>JAFSBG010000057.1 GCA_017441945.1 Clostridia bacterium | reverse complement strand
TCATCGCAGGCATAATTCTGCGAGAAAACAAGCTCTCCGTCCTTCATAAGGTCTGCAATAATAAGACTTCCCGAAAGACCGCTGGCAATTTCCACCGAGTCTGTCATACGCTGACGCACCTCAGGCTTAATTACGAGACGGTCAACTACTATTTCAATATTGTGTTTTTTATTCTTTTCAAGCTTGATTTCTTCCGAAAGGTCATAGATAATTCCGTCTACACGGACACGGACATAGCCGCTCTTGCGGGCATCTTCAAAAATCTTGGCATGCTCACCTTTCTTGCCTCTTATAACAGGCGCAAGCACCTGAACTCTTGTGCCTTCAGGCAGAGCAAGCAGCTGATCTATAATCTGGTCTATTGTCTGCTGTTTAATTTCCTTACCACATTTCGGACAGTGAGGTGTACCTATTCTCGCCCACAAAAGACGGAGATAGTCATATATTTCTGTCACCGTACCAACTGTCGAACGTGGATTTTTCGATGTTGTTTTCTGGTCAATTGAAATTGCCGGCGAAAGACCTTCAATGTAGTCCACATCCGGTTTTTCCATTTGTCCCAGAAACATCCTTGCATAAGAGCTGAGACTTTCCACATATCTGCGCTGACCTTCTGCATAAATAGTATCAAATGCCAGCGAGCTTTTACCAGAACCGGAAATACCTGTGATAACGGTCAGACTGTCACGAGGTATATCGATGCTGATATTTTTCAGATTGTGTTCTCTTGCTCCTTTGATAGAAATATTTTCTCTCATTTACTTCTGAAGCTCCTTGATCTTGTCTCTGATCTGTGCCGCCAGTTCGAATTCCAGCATTTTTGCCGCTTCCTTCATCTCCTTGGTCAGCTTTGCGATCATGTCTTCTTTCTGTTTCTTGTCCATCTTCTTTCGGCTTTCCTTTGGAAGCTTTGAAGTATCACGCGAAATTTCAATAATTTCACGAACATCCTTTGCAACCGTTTTCGGAACAATGCCGAACTTTTCATTGTGAGCCATCTGGATCTTTCTGCGGCGATTTGTTTCAGTTATCGCTCTGTCCATAGATGGCGTAATTGTATCTGCATAAAGTATTACTCTGCCTTCTGCATTACGAGCCGCACGGCCTATCGTCTGAATAAGCGAAGTTTCCGAACGAAGGAAGCCTTCCTTATCAGCATCGAGAATCGCAACGAGGGCAACTTCCGGAATGTCCAGACCTTCTCTGAGAAGGTTAATACCGACAAGCACCTGGAACTTGCCAAGACGCAGGTCTCTGATAAGCTCCATACGCTCGATGGTTTTAACATCATGGTGCATATATTTGACAGCAATACCGTTTGTACTTAAATAATTGGTCAGATCCTCTGCCATTTTTTTTGTGAGAGTTGTGATAAGCACACGCTGATCCTTCTTCTCACATTTTCTTATTTCATTGATAAGATCGTCGATCTGCCCTTCAACAGGGCGCACCTCAACTTCTGGGTCGAGCAGACCTGTTGGTCTGATGACCTGTTCAACTATCTGTGAAGAACGGCTACGTTCATATTCAGCAGGCGTTGCACTGACATAGATCACCTGATTAAGTCTTTCAGTAAACTCGTCAAATTTGAGCGGTCTGTTATCAAGTGCCGACGGCAGACGGAATCCGTAATCGACGAGCATCTGCTTTCTCGATCTGTCACCTGCATACATAGCTCTAAGCTGCGGCAACATAACATGAGATTCATCTATGAACATAAGAAAATCTTTCGGGAAGTAGTCAAACAATGTAAATGGCGAGCTTCCCGGCTCTCTTCTTGAAAGTACTCTCGAATAGTTTTCAATGCCGCTGCAGAAGCCTATCTCACGGAGCATTTCCATATCATAAGTGGTGCGCTGTCTTATGCGCTGAGCCTCAATATGCTTGTCGTGGGATTTAAAAAACTCAACCTGTTCTTCCATTTCCTTTTCTATATCGATAAGCGCTTCTCCAAGCTTATCCTTTGGTGTTACATAGTGGGATGCAGGATAAATTGCCGCATGGTCAACTATTCGTGTAACAGTTCCCTGCAGAGGATTTATTTCAGAAATCCTTTCGATTTCATCACCGAAAAATTCAACACGATAGGCAAACTCATCGGTATAAACAGGATAAATCTCAACCACATCACCTCTTACGCGGAATCTGTTGCGTTCAAAGGCAATATCATTGCGTTCATACTGAATTTCAACAAGCTTTCTGCAAAGCTCATCACGGTTTCTCTCTTGCCCCGTTCGCAATGAAATAACCATCGATTCATAGTCAATCGGGCTGCCCAGAGAGTAAATACACGAAACCGAAGCGACAATTATGACGTCTCTTCTTTCAAAGAGGGCCGATGTAGCCGAGTGACGAAGTCTTTCAAGCTCGGCATTTACATCTGAATCTTTTTCGATATATGTGTCTGTTGATGGAATATAAGCTTCCGGCTGGAAGTAATCGTAGTAGGATACGAAAAATTCCACCGCATTATCAGGGAAAAACTCTCTGAATTCAGAGCAAAGCTGAGCTGCAAGAGTTTTATTATGTGTAAGCACAAGCGTAGGACGCTGTACCTTTTCAATGATATTCGCCATTGTAAAGGTTTTACCGGAGCCTGTTACGCCGAGCAAAGTCTGCTCATCCATGCCGAGATTGACGCCCATAGCAAGCTTATCAATGGCATCAATCTGGTCGCCCGCAGGCTTATATTCTGATTTTATTTTAAAATCTGACATTTTTCTGCCTCCAGTTTGGGTATGAATCGGCATAAGAAACATAGTCCTTATCACCTACAATAATATGGTCATAAAGCTCTATACCCAAGGCTTCAAGACCGTTCTTTATCATATATGTTACACTGTTGTCCGCTTCTGACGGCAGCGGTACTCCACCAGGATGGTTATGTGAAATAATTACACCTGCCGCATTGCAAAAAAGGGCTGTCTGTGCAATTTTTCGCACATTTATTTCAACTGAATTAAAGCTGCCTCTGTGGATAAGCTCACACTTTATCACCTTTGCTTTAGCATCAAGACAGGCAATATAAACACATTCTTCTCTTTCACCTATGAAGCGAGGCAGGAAAAACTCGCCTGCGGCTTTTGAACTATTTAGAAACGCCGCCTTATGCTCGTCTGTAAGATAACGCTTGGCTATGGCTGGCATAAGCTTGATAAATGCCGCGGAGTTTTCACCCATTCCTTCGATTGTCATCAGTTCTTCAATCGGCGCTTCAAACACAGCCGATATAGAGCCAAAATGCTTTATAAGTCTATGCCCTATTTCATTGGTGTCCTTTCTTGGAATTGCATAAAACAGCAAAAGCTCAAGGACATTATGGTCTTCAAAGCCTTCAAGACCTTTTTC
>JAFSBG010000005.1 GCA_017441945.1 Clostridia bacterium | reverse complement strand
TTTGGAGGTAAATATTATGCGTAAGAGTATTTTTGGTTCTTTTTTCGATTTCAATTACGATGGCAAACTTGACTTGTTTGAGGAGTTTATGGAGTATCAGTTTATAAATGATGTTGTAATGGCTGATGACAGCGATGAAGAGGAAGACGAGGATATTGATGATATTTTATAAATATTCAAGCCGGGGATAAATCGCCTCGGCTTTATTTATTGCACATTGTATCGGTTTGTGATATACTATGTATTGTAATTATTTACCTATTTTTTTCAGGAGCAATATATATGGCAAGAAAATCTAATGTGGACTTTTCCAAAGGTCCTGTATGGAAGAGCATAATCGCGCAGGGTATTCCGTTGATGATAGCCCAGCTTGTCCAGTTATTATATAATGTAGTCGACCGAATCTACCTCGGTCACATGGGCGACGGCAGCTCGATTGCCCTGACAGGCGTGGGGCTGACTTTCCCTGTAATCACCCTCATTATGGCATTCACAGCCCTTTTCGGTAACGGCGGCGTGCCGCTTTTCGGTATGGCGAGAGGAGCAGGCGATGAAGAAAGAGCCTCGAAAATCATCGGCAACTCTTTTTGTTTACTGCTGACAAGTTCGGGAATACTTATGGCTCTCGGTTACATATTCAAAAAGCCTATCTTATTCGCATTCGGCGCCAGCGAGCAGTCCTATGTCTATGCTGCGCAGTATCTCAACATCTACCTGCTGGGCACAGTATTTTCAATGCTGACAACAGGCATGAACGGCTATATCAACGCCCAGGGCTTCCCGAAAATCGGTATGCTTTCGATAATCATTGGCGCGGTGACAAATATAATTTTAGACCCGATTTTCATTTTTGCATTTGATATGGGCGTGGCAGGTGCGGCTCTTGCAACAATAATCAGCCAGGCGTTTTCGGCCACATGGGTGCTGTCGTTTTTATTCGGCAAGAAAATCCTCATTCCCGTCCGTAAGGAGAATATACGCATCAGCAAATCGATCACAAAGGATATTTTCAAGCTTGGCACAGCCAACTTCATCATGCAGGGCACCAATTTCCTTGTGCAGGCGGCCTGCAATTCCACACTCCAGAGCTTCGGCGGCGACCTTTTTGTCGGTATTATGACGGTTTCCACATCAGTGCGCGATATTTTCACACTTCCGCTCAGCGGTATAAACAGCGGCGCACAGCCTGTTATAAGCTTTAATTACGGGGCAAAAGCCCACAGCCGTGTCAAGGACGGCATCAATTTCACAACTGTCGTCGGCTCCACTTATATGATGGTGTGCTGGCTGCTTGTGCTGATTTTCCCACAGTTCTGGTTCGGCATTTTCTCTGATAATCCTACAATGATGGAAGCGGGCATCGGAATGCTGAAATTATATTTCTTCGGCTTTGTATTCATGGCACTCCAGTCGGCAGGACAGTCGGCATTTCAGGCTATGGGCGACGCAAAGCATGCGATTTTCTTCTCGCTTTTGCGTAAAGCCTTTATCGTAGTGCCGCTGACACTCATTCTTCCGAGAGTCGGCTTTGGCGTAACGGGCGTATTTCTTGCCGAGCCTGTGTCAAATGTAATCGGCGGCATTGCCTGCTATACAACAATGCGCCTGACGGCATATAAAAAATTAGGATAAGTTAAAAAGCTCTCCGTATGGGGAGCTTTTTTAGTTATGTTTACTTGGGCAGTTGTGATAAATAGGGCGGGAGGGCGCAGAGACCCTCCCCCACAAACTGTATTTTCAAGATTACTATGTAAGGGCGGAGTTCTATGCCCACTCATGGTGTATCATACAAAATATTTCCCCACCACAGGATATTTATGCTATTATAATCGTATACAAAGTGAAAGCGCTTTTAATAAGTAATATACGAAAGGAGGAAAGCATGGATATTAAAAATATTTTCGAACGGCAGCACAGGCGCGTTTATCGTCTGGCGTATATCTATATGAAAAATGCCCACGATGCCGAGGATGCTGTCCAGAACATTTTTATAAAATATATGGCTCATCCTGTGGAATTTCGCGATGAAAGCCATGAAAATGCCTGGTTTATAACGGTCACACGCAATTACTGCAAGGATATTTTCCGTTCATTCTGGCGGAAAAATGTGGATTTGGGCGACATTCCCGAAAGAGCCGGTGAAGAAAATCGCGACAGCATAATTGAATACATAATGGAACTGCCGAAAAAATATCGCGAACTGCTTTTCCTTTATTATTACGAGGAATACAAGATCAAAGACATAGCGAAAATGGTGGGCAGAAAGGAGAGCACTGTGCAGACACAGCTCTTTGATGCCCGCAGGAAGCTTAAGGAAATACTCGAAAAGGAGGGGTATAATTGTGGATAAAAGAATACGCGAAAGCTTTGAAATTATAACGCCGACAGCCGAGCAAAGCGCCGTAATGTGGCGTAAAATTGAGGAAAAATCGGCGAAAAAGCATTATAAAATGCCGAAAAATCTGCGATTTGCCGCGGTTTTTGCAATGCTTGCCATTATGATAGTCAGCATCGGCACTATAACAAATGTGGCGACAAACGGCAAGGTTGTTGAGGTTATAAAGAGCGTTTTTGGCATTGAGCAGACAAGCCAGACAGTTTCCGGGCAGGCTCAGCAGCTTGCCGAAAGAGGCACAGAAATCTGGGCGCCAGATATTTACGGCATGGACGACAGTTATATTATTTTCGGCACAAAGCGTGGGCTTGTTGTCTACGACAGAGTGGAGAAGGGCATTTCTGCGACGATAGACACCCAGGAAATCGGCTGTATTTACTTTGACAGTATGGAAAAAGACAGCCATGTGATTTTTGACGGCGAAAATATTGCCGTTTACAATTCGGAAAAGGGTGAGCCTTACGGGGAGTCATATATATATAATGCAAGCGAAATGGGCGAGCTTGAATATCAGGTTGGCGAAACTGCTGAATGGCACGAAAAATGGCTTGTTCATCAGCAGAATTACAATGACACCTTTGATATGTACCACGAAACCGAGTGGTTTGACGAGTACAGCCAGAAGATGGGCGAAATGTACAGCAGGCGGTCGCTTATGTACGATGGCTGTTATAATTTCTTTATGATAACCAAGGGCGAGTATCTGCTTTACACCGAAAAAGATGGTGATTTTGAAATCATACCTATGCCTATGGGACTTCTGTTTGAGGCTGAAACCGAGCAGAATGAGACCTTGCCGATGTTTTCTTACAGCGGTGACAACAAGGCGATTGCCGCGATTTGCGACTGGTATTATGAGGATGCGATGCGATATGCTGAGCGGGGACAGGTGTGGATTCCGGGATTTATCATTCGCCATGAGGATGATAAAAAGGGCGAGCATCTTGTTTTCGGCAATTTCTGGAGTTATGGTTACAAAAAGAACGGCAGTATGATGGAGCAGGTTTCGGGCGGCGAAGAGCCTGCCTGCTTCCACCTTAAAGAGCTGGCTGACGGCAGTTATCAGGTTGTCAGCGTTGACAGCGCAAGAGACGGCAGCCTGTATGCCAAGGATATAAAAAAATTCTGCAAGGGATATTTTGGTCTTGCCTCGAAAATCATGAAGAATGATGCCGAAGAGCGCAGAGCAGCGGCGAGTGAGTATATGGCGATGTATATTGCTGACAATAATATCGATGCAGAGTACATCAAGGAATACGGCTGGGACCCATACAAAATTTTTGAATAATAAGAAAGCTCTCCAAAAGGGGAGCTTTTCTTATACACGACCCATGTAGGGGACGGTGCTCTCGGCGTCACCGACATTCCGCAGAGAAAATTTTAAGTAATAGGTAAAAGTAAAGAATTTCCTGAGGTTTGTAGCCGTAATGTCTGGACTTATAGCCGTTGTTTAGGGGTGGGCTGGAGTGGGGAATATTGATTTTTGAAAGATTCCGACAAAATCTGGCAAAAAATGGCTCATTTTAGCGAAAATAAATTACAAATCAGAGAAATATAGTGGTGATTTCTCGAAAAATCGTGCCCGAAGGGGTATTTTTCGCCCAAATGGTGTCATTGACGGGGATTTTGAAATATGCTACAATAATTTCATCACTTGAAAAAACGGAGGCGACACAATGAAAATCGCAACTTTTAATATAAGATGTAAGTTTGACAGTGACGGAATCAACAGTTTCGTCCACAGAGCCGGCTTTATTTTCCATAAGATCCAGACAGAAAAGCCTGACATCATCGCATTTCAGGAGGTCACCGAGCCTATCCTTGATATGCTGGAAAAAATGCTGACCGATTACATCATCGTTGGCCAGTTCAGAAGTGCAAACTATGACGAAGAAGGCCTGTTCACCGCCATCAGAAAGGACAGCCTTTCTCTCCTCGGCCTTGAGACCATCTGGCTCAGCCCGACGCCTTTTGTTCCAGGTTCACGTTACGAAGACCAGAGCAAGTGTCCGCGCATCTGCGTTCACACTCTCATCCGCCACAAGAAAAGCGGCACGGTCTTCCGCCTTTTCAACATCCATCTCGACCATATCTCCGAACACGCCCGTGTCGAAGGCATGGAAGCCGCCATTGGCTACATCAATGAGTTCCAGGCAAAGAACAAATTGCCTTTCATGATGATGGGCGACTTCAATGCTCTGCCGGACAGCGATGTCATCGCAATGTGCAATGCCTACGAGGGCATCAGAGATGTGACAAGCCACATTCCGTTCACATACCACGAATGGGGCATCAAAAACAACAAGATAGACTATATTTATATGTCCGACGAGCTGGCTGAAAAGGTTGTAAAGGTAACTCCTTGGGATGATAAGCTCAACGGTATCTGGCTTTCCGACCACTATCCTGTGTGCGCGGAAATGGAGATGTAACATTATATTATATGATGTGAGAACGGCGGTAGAAATACTGCCGTTTTTCAGTTAAAGTTGATGTTGCTGTAAAAATTGCTTTTTTGAAATTTATCTCGTGTTAATGCCACACAACATCTTCGACAAAATGTCAAAAAATGCAACATTATGGTTGACATTGACACCTTTACAGGAGTATACTATACAATATAATGGTATAACTATGTTCATTTTTAAGGGGTATTAAAATGGACAATAACTCTGAAAGGCAGGTAACTGATGACAATAGATAAAGATACTTTAATCAAGAATATGACCGAAAATCTCCCGATGCTGCGGACCAAGCTGGGACTGACTCAGGAGGAGTTGGCTGCCAAGATAGGCATAAGCCGCAGCACCGTCGTTTCGATAGAAACAAAAAAGCGTGATATGACATGGAATACCTTTCTGTCGCTGATACTGCTTTTCACAAAAAACGAGAACACCAACAAGCTGCTCAATGTGCTGGAAATCTACACAGATGAGCTCAACGATTTCATCAAAATATAAGGGGGAAATGGTATGAAGAAAATTATCTCGGCGCTGATTGCCCTGTGCATGGTATTTTCAGCGCTAATTCCGACAGCACTCGCTGTCACAACAAATGCTCCGTCCCGCGTTATCAATCTGGTTTACGACGATTCCAGCTCGATGATTGAAACAGACGGTAACTGGATGGACACATGGTGCCAGGCGAAATATTCCACAGAAGTTTTTGCCGGTATGCTGGGCGAAAATGACACCATGAATATCTATCTCATGAGTGACTTCAACAAGAACACCAACGCAGGTCCTTTCCTTACACTCAACGGCGCAGACGGTATGGAGACAAATGTAAGCAAGGTCCACAATATGTTAGGTCCTGCAAACAACACTCCGTTCAACTCGGTCCGTAAGGCATATTCAGACCTTACAAAGGCGGCTGCCGATGAAAAGTGGCTGGTCGTCCTGACAGACGGTCAGTTCCAGGGCGTTGACGATATCGACGCATTCTTTGCTGCAAAAAGCCCTGACATCCGCGTAATGTTCCTCGGTATGGGTCCTTATGCTGACGGCATCAAGGCTGATGCAAACAACAACATCTACTTCTATAAGGCAGACACAAACAAGGAAATCCTTAAAAATATCACAGACATCTGTACACGCGTATTCAACAGCGACCGCCTCGATGTCAACTCCATGTCCAAGACATTCAGCTTCGACGTCCCAATGGGCGAGCTGGTGGTTTTCGCACAGGGCTCCAATGTTGAAATCAACGGCGTTCAGGGTCCTGACGGCACACTTTATAAGAGCGCAATCAATCCTGTTACAGTAAAGTACAGTGAAGTTCCTGCAACAAACTTCCCTGCAGGCACAGGTGTTGTCGACAAGGGTCTTTTAGGCTCCATCGCAACATTCAAGGAAGACTTTGCAGCAGGCGATTACAAGCTTGATGTAAAGGGCGCAGAAACTATAGAAATCTACTACAAGCCTAATGTTGAAATCATGGCTTACCTCATCGACGAAACAGGCGCAGAAGTGACAGACCTTTCGGCTCTCGAACAGGGCGAATACACTATCGAATTCGGCTTTGTAAAGGGCGGTACAAAGGAAAAGGTTGCGGCTTCCGAGCTTTTAGGTGATGTTACATACGAAGCTCACGTTACAAACAACGAAGTGCTCCACGAGCAGACATACAATTCGGGTGATAAAATAAGCCTTGAAGAAGGCACACTCGCTATC
>JAFSBG010000056.1 GCA_017441945.1 Clostridia bacterium | reverse complement strand
GAATTTCTTACATTCTCTTGATACGGTTTCTTGGCTGACCGGAACGGGAAAGTTCGTGGTTATCGCCGTTGAAGAGGACCATCTTAGCTTCACAGCCGTGGAGCTTGAGAGCCTGGAATGTTGCAACGCCTTCTACGAGCCAGCAACGGTAGTCTTCCTTGGAGTGGATAACGAGAGTTGGTGTCTTAGCGTTGTTGAGGTACTTGAGTGGAGAGAAGCTCCAGAGCTTTTCTGCATCTTCTTCTGTGGAGATCTTATGCTGATCCTTTGTGAAGTGAGCACCGATATCGGATGTGAATTCGAATGTTGTCCAGTTGGAGATGGAGCGCTGTGTAACAGCAGCCTTAAATCTGTCTGTATGACCAATAATCCAGTTTGTCATGAAGCCGCCGTAGGAGCCGCCGCCAACACCGAAGTTATCCTTGTCGATATCAGGGTACTTTTCAAGGCACTTGTCAGCAAATTCCATGAGGTTATCATAGTCAACGGAGCCGTACTTGCCGAAGATGTCAGCGAAGTCATTGCCGCGGCCGTCGGAACCACGTGGATTACAGAAGCATACGAAGTAGCCTGCGTTAGCCCAAACCTGCATTTCGTTGTGGAATACAGAACCGAATGCTGTCTTAGGACCGCCGTGGATGTGGAGGATAGCTGGGTACTTCTTGCCTTCTTCATAGCCGATTGGCTTCATAACGTAACCGTGGATGTCGTATCCGTCGGAAGCTGTGAAGCTGAGGAATTCAGGTGTGGAGATGGAGAGTGTTGCCCAGAGTTCATCATTATGATGGGAGAGCTTCTTTTCTGCGCCGTTTTCGAGAACATAGAGTTCTGCGATTTCGTTGCCGCGGAGACCTGTGAAGAAGATCTTGTCTTCGAAGATATCAAATGCTGTGATATCGCCGTCTGCTGTGATAACATCAAATGCGTTGCCGTTGAGATCAACGCCCTTGAGGTAGCCGTGTTCAGCGTTTGTTGTGATGTAGTAAATCTTATCGCCAACAACCTTGAAGCCCTGACCGCTGCCGAGCTTAGCGTCGCAGCCAACGGAAGAACCGCCGATGCCTTCGTCCTTATCGAGGATAGGCTTCATTTCTCTTGTAGCCCAGTCGATGAAGTAGAGGATTGGGGACTGATTACCGCCGATGATCTTGCCGTCGTGAGCTGTTACTACGAGGCCGCCCTTAACGAATTCGAAGCCGCCGCGGAGGTAAAGCTGACCAGCTGGAATGATGCATTCGAGCTCGCCTGTTGGGATGTTATAGTGGTAAAGACCATTCTTGCCCTGCTGAACATCCTTGAATTCTGCGCCTGCGAAAAGAACGTCTGTCTTGCCTGGGCAGAGAACAAAGTTAGAAACGTTGAACATTTCTTCTGTTACAGCAGAAAGGCCTGTCTTGATGTTGTAGAGGTAAAGTCTTGTGCGCTTCTTGTTAGTAACGCCGACGTTGTTCATCCAGAATGGGGATTCGTCGAATACTGTGTAGCCTTCTCTGTGAGCTACGGAGTTGTCATAAGAAGCTGTGAGAATGTAGTTTTCGCAGTCGATCTTAACGATCTTCTGAACTGGAGCGTCAACTGTGAAAGCATGAGCTGCTTCGCCGCCGTTAACGTCGATTTCATAGAACTTTGTCTTGCCCTTTTCCATGTCGCCGCGCTTTGCTGCGAAAAGAACTATGTGGCAATTCTTCCAGATAAAGCTCATAGCATCGTTGCCCACTGTGAGCTGCTTGTTTTCGCCTGTAGCTACGTTGTAAAGCCAGATGTTGCTGTTGTAGTTGTTCTTTTCTATGTTAGTATCCTTTACGAAGTATGCAACATAGTCACCCTTAGGTGATACAACAGGATTAGATACAAACTTGTAGCCAAGGAATGTGTCCACTGCAATTTTGTTCATTTTTCGTCCTCCATTGTTTATTTATATATTTTTTATATATCATTTTTGTTCGGAACTGCGTGGAGTTTATGCTTTTCCGAAAGATGAGAGAAAGGCTTTCGCACTTTATCCGCATCCATAGATATAATACACCAAAACGAGAAAAAAATCTATGGTTTTTTATGCATTTTTCTCGAAAAAATGCAGTTTTGTAAGCTTTTACAATTTATATGTACTTTTTTTGTGAAATATTCATAAAAATATAAGTGGGATATAATGTTATATAAGGAATGTCAGGCGTATGTGTAAGTGGAAGTTTGGACAAACGGGACGGAAGGATTTTTCGTGCTTTGCATTGGAATGAGAGTGAATCCAATGTAGGGGATGGAGTTCTGCGTCCCGTGGGCGTGGAAACCCGCCCCTACGTTTTTT
>JAFSBG010000055.1 GCA_017441945.1 Clostridia bacterium | reverse complement strand
CCGGGTAGATTCAAGGACTATATCAGTACACCAAAGCCTAACGGATATCAGTCGCTTCATACAGTAGTTATCGGTCGAGAAGGTATTCCATTTGAAATCCAGATCAGAACCAAGGCTATGCACGAAATGGCGGAATACGGTGTTGCTGCTCACTGGAAGTATAAAGATGGTCTTCACGGCAGACAGAATGAAGAAACATTCGCATGGATCAGACAGCTTCTTGAAAACCAGCAGGAAACAGAAGCTCAGGAATTTGTTACAAATATCAAACAGGATCTCTTCGTTGACGAAGTATTCGTTTTCACACCAAAGGGTGACGTTATCAATCTTCCAAGTGGTTCCACACCTATTGACTTTGCTTATGAAATTCATTCGGCTGTTGGTAATAAGATGGTTGGCGCTAAGGTCAACAACCGCATTGTAAGCCTTGATTACGAGCTCCAGAACGGCGATATCGTTCAGATTACAACTTCCAAGGAAGTTGGCGGTCCTAAGCGTGACTGGCTTAAAATAGCTAAAACAAACACTGCGCGAACAAAGATGAAGCAGTGGTTCAAGAGAGAATGTCACGAAGAAAATGTTGAGCGCGGTAAGAATGATCTTGACAGAGAACTTCGCATCAATTTCCTCTATACAGATTTCTATAACGAAGCAAATAATAAGATTATTCTTCAGAAGTTCAGTGTTGAATCTATGGAAGATCTTTATGCCTCAATCGGTTATGGTGGTACACCGCTTAGCAAGGCACTGAATAAAATCAAGGAAGAAATCAATAAAATCAATAAAGCAAAAGAACTTGAAAATCCAAATCGCCAGTTGGTTCCTAAAAAGGGTGTTTCCAGCAGTGGTGTTTATGTTGATGGCATTGAAAATTGTCTTATCAAGTTTGCAAAGTGCTGTTCACCTATTCCTGGTGATGAGATTATCGGCTTTATTTCGAGAACACAGGGTGTTTCTGTTCATAGAAAGAGCTGTGAAAACGTAAGAAAGTCCCTTGAAAATCCTGAAGAAGCAGGCAAGTGGATTAAAGTTACATGGCAGAATGGCACAAAGAACAGATACAGCACAGATATCAAGATTGAAACAAAGACAAGAATCGGTGTTTATGTTGAGGTACTTAATATATTTGCAAATATGAAAATCAATGTAAGCAAAATGAATGTCCGCGATGAAATCGATGGTCACAGTATTTTCTATCTTACAGTCGATGTAACCGGTATTGAACAGCTCGAACTTGCTATGTCGAGAGTAAGAAAGACAAAGGGTGTTCTTGATGTTTATAGAAAGTTTGGAGATGCAGAAGAATAATGAGAGCGGTTGTAACAAGAGTCAGCAGAGCTGACATAACAATAAATGGCGAAAAAGGTGGTAGTATTGGAAAAGGACTTCTGGTTCTTTTGGGTATCAACCACAATGACACTGAAAAAGAATGTAAATATCTTGCAGAAAAATGTGTAGGTCTCAGAATTTTCGAAGACGAAAACGGTAAGATGAATAAGGAACTCAAGGATTTTGGTGGTGAAATTATGCTGGTAAGCAATTTCACGCTTTATGCTGATTGTTCTCACGGCAAACGCCCAAGCTTTATCAATGCCGCAAGGCCTGAACAGGCAATTCCGCTCTATGAAAAGTTTAAGATTTTTCTCAAAGAAAGCGGAATTAACTTCGTAACAGGCGAGTTCGGTGCTGATATGCAGATTGACCATGTAAATGATGGCCCTGTAACTATTATTATGGATACTGATGAAATGCAGAGGAGCAGAAAAAATGGTAATTAATGTTCTTACAGTAGGTATGCTGATGACAAACTGCTATATTGCAATGGATGAAAAGACAAAAGAAGCAATTGTTATTGATCCAGGTGCAAGAGCAGAAAAAATTATTGCTGCGATCAAAGAAATGGACGCTAATGTAAAGTATATTGTCTTTACACATGCTCACTATGATCATATTATGGCAGCTCACGAGGTTCTTGAAGCAACTGGTGCTAAAGTTGCTATTCACAAGGACGATGCTTATCTGCTTAAGAAGGATGAAGTGACAAAGTTTGGCAGATATACTACAGCAAAATATGTTGAAGTAATGCCAGATGTTCTTCTTGAAGATGGTGATAAATTGAAAGTAGGAGAACTTACTTTTGATATACTCAACACACCTGGTCACAGCAATGGATGTATCTGCCTTGTTTGTGAAGATGTTATCTTCTCAGGCGATACACTTTTTAAGGGAACTTGCGGTCGCTGCGACCTTGTAAATGGCGATTTGGATAAGATGTACGTAAGTCTTAAGAAAATTGCCGAACTTAAGGGCGATTACCGTGTTCTTCCAGGACATGAAAGCCCTACAACTCTCGAATATGAGAGACATTATAACGAATACATGATGGATGCGATGAAACGATGAAATATTATCTTGTTGGACATGACAGAAATACAGCCGTTCAGGACACTCTTATCTCATTGATGCCGGAAGAACAACATATAAGAGTTTTTGATGACCTTGAAGACGACACAATGACTGTTGAAGTCAAAAGGAATGGCAGATTTATAACAACATATTGCACTCTCAGAAGAGGGGAAAAAGTGTACACTTCAAAAAAGCGTACTACAGCAAAAACAACATCAGATGAAGATATCAGATGGGACCTTACACGTTCGGTCAAGACAGCTGTATATAAGTGTGTGCTCCAGCTTTTGCCGCACAAACCAGTATGGGGCTCCCAGACAGGTGTAAAACCAGCGAAAATTATCAGATTTGACCTTCAAAATGGCATGAGCGATGCGGAAGCTGATGAAGTTCTCAAAAAGAGTTATTTTATCTCCAAAGAAAAGCGTGATCTCTGTATCAGATGTGCCAAAGTATCTAATGCATGCGAAGCACAGCTTGCACCAAATGAAATTCAGATTTATATCGGTATTGCATTTTGCCCTGCAAAATGCTCTTACTGCTCATTTGTAAGTAATTCTGTGCAGAAGATGGGCCATCTTGTAGAACCATACGTACAGTGCTTGCTTAAAGAAATTGAAGCTGTAAGCGATATGGTGAAAGCGAACAGTCTGAAAATCGGCAGTATTTATATTGGCGGCGGCACACCTACTGTTTTAAATGATGATCAATTCGAACGCCTGCTTACAGCGGTAAATGAACATCTTTACAGGGACGATCTCCGTGAATATTCTGTTGAAGCTGGCAGGCCGGAAACAATTAACCGCAAAAAGCTTGAGTTAATGAGAGATTTTAATGTTACACGTATCAGTATAAATCCTCAGACGATGATCAACAGCGTACTCAAAGGTGTAGGTAGAAATCATACAAAGGATGACATTATTGAAAAGTTCAACCTTGCTCGTGAAGTAGGAAACTTTGTTATCAATATGGACCTCATTGCAGGCCTTCCGGGCGATGACGAAGCAGGTCTTCTTGAAAGCGTGCGTGAGGTATGCAAGCTTGATCCTGATAATGTTACAGTACATTCTCTTGCGAAAAAGAGAGGTGCTGCTGTTATCTATGACAACCACTATGATCTTGATGCCAAGACCCTTAACAAAGCCCATAAATACATAAGGGGTAAAGGTTATGAGCCTTACTATATTTATAGGCAGAAATACATTGCGGGCGGCCTTGAAAACACAGGTTTTGCCAAGAATGGTACAATAAGCTTCTATAATGTAGCGATGATGGAAGAGCTTTGCACAGTTATTGCAATTGGCGCGGGTGGCGTAAGTAAGATTACAAATAATTATGGTATGAAGCTTGACCGCATAGCAAATCCTAAGTACCCGAAGGAATATATTGACAATATCGAGTCCATCGTTAAAACAAAACGTGAACTTGTATTTAAAGCAAATGCTGAATAAAATATAATCAAAAAGGAGAATGGTTATGGATTTTAAGAATTTGATGGAAAAAATGAAGATCACAGCTTCACAAGCTGCTGAAGCTGCTGGTAAGGCTGCTGATGCTGCAAGTAAGAAGGCTGGCTCTGTAGTTGAGAATACAAAGCTCAATCTTCAGATTATGGATATCAACTCTGATATCGAAATTCTCTACAAGGAAATTGGCAGAAGCGTGTATCTTACTCATACAGGTGTCGAAGTAGATGCTGATGAATTGGAAAATAAGCTTACTATAATTGATGAAAAACTCCAGCTTATTGACTCTATCAGAAGCGAACTCGATGAAAAGAAGACTTCTGCAAAGTGTCCAAATTGCGGTAAGGAATACAACAAGGAAGATGCATTCTGTGCTTCCTGTGGATTTGAACTTAAGTAGTTTATCGACGATAAAAGGCAAGAGGTGAACTCTTGCCTTTTTGACCATGTTTATACCGGAGGATACCATGTATAAATACGCTGATTATGTTAAAAGTGCTGACTATATAAAAACAAAAATAGGAGATTTCGAACCTGATATACTGATGATTCTTGGCTCAGGGCTGGGATTTTTAGGTAACATGGTCGAAAATCCTGTCTATGTTGATTACAAAGATATTCCAAACTTTAAAATATCTACGGTTCCTGACCATATAGGAAGACTTGTTTTTGGTAAGCTTTCAGGCTGCAATGTTATGGTAATGCAGGGAAGACTGCACTGTTATGAAGGCTATGAAGCAGTTGATGTTTCATATCCTGTTCGTGTCGCCAAGCTGCTCGGTGTTCACAGCATGCTCATTACAAATGCCAGCGGCGGAATTAATTTTGATTATAATGTCGGCGATTTTATGATAATCAGTGATAATATCAGACTTTTTGAT
>JAFSBG010000004.1 GCA_017441945.1 Clostridia bacterium | reverse complement strand
TATGCACTGATAGTGCGCTTTTAGTCCACACATTCCACACATTTCAAGCTATCAGTAGCGTCTCCAAGAATTCTGTAGCCATTTTGTAGCCACTGGCTACAACGCAACCTCCGCTGGCTGATTCACCTCAAAGCCACTCGGTACTATCGAGTTCAAATAATACATGGAGGTTTGCAACATGGAAAAATACATCTACGATAACAGCAACGGTCTTTGGTATGAACTGCACGGAGATTATTATCTGCCGTGTCTGATCATCCCAGAGGAAGAAGTACACACCATCGGTATCTGGGGCAGAAAGCACCAGCAGTACCTCAGAGAACATCGTCCTATTATCTACTCCGATCTGGTTCTCAGCGGCAAGCTGTACGGCTATCTTGCTGACATTGATACTCAGGCTCGAAATAGGCTCGACCTGCTTGTAAGGCAGCTGGCAGAGAAAGAGGGTATCAACGAACATCTGAAAGCACAGAATCAGCTTGCATGGGTCGGAACCATGAATAACATCCGCAACCGGGCCGAGGAAATCGTCCTCAAAGAACTGATCTATGGGGAGGATGCAGTATGAGAATCCTTGAAGAATTCTGGTATGGCAATATCGAGCCGACCGAGTATGACACATCCTCCTGTAAGGAATACAAAAAATTGCTGGAGCTGATCTGCCGAAACGAAGAAAAGCTCCAAGCCACCATGACGGATGAACAGAAAGAACTATTTTCTCGCTACACCGATGCCGTTCGTGAGCATCAAATGACAACAGATAGCCTGATATTCCAGAACGGATTTAAGTTGGGAGCCAGGATGATGCTGGAGGTCATGGAGGAGTAACGGTAAAGACAATCAGCTGGGCAGCGGTTGGCTGCCCGGCTGATAATCACCACTTTTTTGTTGAATTAAGTAGTTATTAGTGGTATAATGTAGGTATCAAGTTTTGTATATGACCACATCTACAGAAACGAGGTTAAAACTATGGCAAGACCCAAAAAGAATGGAAAATACTTAAATGTATGTATCCAAGAAGAAATATATAAAAAATTAGAAGATTTTTGCTTAGATGCTGGACAGACTAAAACAGTTGCAGTAGAAAGAGCATTAGTACAATATTTCGAGAATTATGGTGCAATTCAAGCTAAAATCATTGAATTGGACTTGAACACAAAGTAATGTGAGGAGGATAAATATGTCTAAAGAGAAATCCTATCACATTATCAATGCAGACTGTTTAGAAGCTTTTCAGCAAATGGAAAATGATTCCGTCGATCTGATTCTTACTGATCCTCCTTATAATTTGGGCCTTTTTATGAAAAACAGAGCCACGAATCTCAAAGCTATGCGCCCTAATTTTTTCGGTGCAGCAGGATGGGATGATTTAGATTTTGAAGATTGGAAGGAATCAATGGACAAGATGTTTGAGGAATGTGCACGAGTTTCTCGCATCGGTGCGTCCGTGATTATGTTTATGTCCATAATCAAAGTAGAGACCATTATCAAGATCGCAGAAAAACATGGATTTTATTACAAAACCACAGGCATCTGGCACAAGCAGAATCCCATGCCGAGGAATATGAACTTGCATTTTATCAACTCAACAGAGGCATGGATTTATTTCATCTATAAAAAAAGAACCAGTACATTCAATAACAATGGAAAAGCAATCCACGATTTCTTTGAAACAAGTGTTACTCCGTCTGGCGAGAAAAAATTTGGAAAACACCCGACACAGAAGCCGGTTGCACTTTTAGAAACATTTGTTGAACTTCTTTCCAATGAAGGCGATGTTGTTTTCGATCCGTTCATGGGAAGCGGAAGCACAGGCGTTGCAGCTTTGAAGCACAACAGAAGATTTATCGGCGTGGATTTGAGTGAGGAATATTGTGAAATTTCGCAGAAAAGGTTGGAAACGATATGTCAAGAGAAGAATTAACAATAATTGATTTGTTTGCTGGTGTAGGTGGTCTCTCTCTTGGCTTTGAGATGGAAGGCTTCAAGGTTTTACTTGCAAATGAATACGATCCCTCCATAGCAGAGGCATATATTCGCAACAGAGATAACCCTAACATGATTGTTGCGGATATTAAATCATTGCCTGTTCAAGAGACTTTCGGCAAATACAAAGGTAAAGTTACCGTTGTTGTAGGTGGCCCGCCATGTCAAGGCTATAGCCAGAAAGGACAGAGAAAGAGTATCAACGATGACAGAAACTTCCTGTTTCGTTACTTCGTTGAAGTTGTTAGAGTTGTGCAGCCGCTGTACTTTGTAATGGAAAATGTCCCCAACTTGCTAACTGCTGAACAGGGATTTTTTAAGAACGAGATTATAACATTGTTTGAGAATATGGGCTACATAATCAATGCCGATGTCCTTTGTGCAGCTAATTATGGCGTTCCGCAGAACAGAAACCGAGCTTTTATCATCGGAAAAAAAGGTGGCAAAACTCCTGTTAGTATGCCCCAAAAAGAAGCTACAATAACTACAATTTGGGATGCAATAAGTGATCTGAACTACTTGAACTCCGGCGAGGGCTCGAATGTGCAAGATTACATAAATGAACCGGCATCTGAATACCAAAAGAAAATGCGCACAGGAAGCACAAAACTCATTGGTCATGTTGCTACCAATCATTCAGAGGTTGCTTTGACACGAATGAGAATGATTCCTCCTAAGGGTGGAAAGGAATATCTGCCTCCAGAACAACTAACAAAGTCCATCTATAGTGGAACTTGGGAGCGAATGGATGCTGATGATATTTCTGTTACCATAACTACCAGATTTGATACGCCTGCATCTGGTAAGTTTATGCATCCGTATCTTGATAGAGCGATCACTGTACGAGAGGCAGCCAGAATTCAATCGTTCCCCGATACATTCCACTTCTATGGGACTAAGACCTCTCAAATGAAGCAGGTTGGAAATGCAGTCCCTCCTCTTTTGGCTAAAGCTGTTGCAAAGGCGATATTGAATGATATGGAAATGGAGATGGAATGCAATGAGCGAAGTTAAACAATATGTGTCATTTAATCCTGGCCTGATTATGAATACGCAGTATTTGACTGAGCAAATGGCGTATTTTCTTGGTGGTATATATGCGTCAGAGGAACAGGTAATTTCCTCTGACGGCAAATATAAAATTGCACCTGTTCGTTATAATTATAATGCAGCCACTGATCTGGAAATAGCCCAGCATTATGAGCTCGTAAAAAAGATTGCTCAGCCAGTCAACGGTCAAACGTATATGGCAGAGAATATTCGTGGAACGGTACTGGATTCCGGTAAAAACCGAATGCCTGGATTTAGTACATTTTTTAAGTCCACCACGCTGGATGAATTGATTGTTCTTGTCCCAGAATTGCGAAATGCATTGCGTCAATCGTCGTGGTCAGTTCAACGAGCGTTCCTTGTTGGTGTTTTTGACGGTAGAAGTTCTGCTGATATTGATAAGAAAACACATAAAGTGAGAATGCTTGCGCTGGACTGCATATCCGACGATGTTGGTGCGTTCCTTTCTGAAATGGTTGATATGGCGGGCATTCGCTATAATTACAATACTCATCGAGATAGACTCGAAGGGGGACGTCCAAGAAATCCGCAGCTGAGAATACGAGATGTCGAAGAATTTATGTCCCGAGTAGGGCTTATTTCACCGAGACGTGTCAATCTTTTGAAAGCTGCGTATGAGCACAATTATAGTCATGTTGAAATCTGTGATGATTCAGCAACCTTGCTTGGTCTAAAAACAATACAGTTGAGGTGATAGCGATGGCAGAAAATATAATTTATTACGGACCTCCAGGAACCGGAAAAACATACTTGCTGCAGAATATGATGAGCGATTACATTGATTATCAGGTTTCTGATGCTCAAATCGTAAACGCATATACAAGAGAAACTAAGGACTGGATTTTGATAGCTTTGATAATGATTCAGAGCCACGGAAAGATGAAACCATCTGCAATTCAGTCTAAAATCGACTCCCTTAAATTAGGGAAAAGAGTCAGCGTGGCTTCTGTTCTGGAAGCACACAGCATGAATGTTGCGTTGGCTGACATCATTAGAAAAACACCAAGCATCTTCTTTGAATGCGGTGATGGTTTTTGGTATGTGAGCAGAATTAAGATCCAACAGAATATGCCAGATTTTTTTGAGAAATTCCTTTCGGAGTCTGATGTAGAACGCAGATATGCTTTTGTGACTTTTCATCAGTCTTTTTCCTATGAGGATTTTATTGAAGGCATTCGTCCAGCCTATATCAAAGAGACTAATTCCATCGATTACTCTCCCAAAGATGGTGTGTTCAAGGAAATTTGCAAGACAGCTTCCGATCATCCTGAAAAAGATTACGCTGTCTTTATCGATGAAATTAACAGAGGAAATATTTCCGAGATATTTGGTGAACTAATCAGCTTAATCGAAGTGGACAAGCGTAAGGATATGGAGAACGAGCTGTCCGCAACACTTCCGTATTCTAAAGATGTTTTTGTGGTTCCTCGTAACCTGAACATTTTCGGTACAATGAACTCTGCTGACCGTTCTGTTGGAACCATTGATATTGCACTTCGCAGAAGATTCAAATTTATTCCTATGAATCCAAGCGCCAAAGCAATATCTGACGAACTCACACTAAACCATGTCGATCCTCAAAACGTAGATGGAATCAATGTAATTAAATTGTTTGATACCCTCAACTCCAGAATCGAGTTGCTTTTGGATAGAAATCACATGGTTGGTCAGGCAATGTTTATGTCTGTGCGCAATGCAGATGATGTGATAAGAATTATCAGAGACAAAATCGTACCACTATTAGAAGAATACTTCTTCAATGATTTGCAGAAAATCCAGATGGTATTTAATGATTTGGATGAATCAGGGGAACTTCGCTCCGATGCGATTTATATGCATAGCACCCTATCTGTCGATTCGTATTTTGATTTTGTTGGTGACTACTTAATTCTTGATAAGAAGCGTTATTTCATCAATCCTAACATTACAGAAACATCACTAAAACACATTTATGGTGAGTGATTATGGGTGTGGTGCATACATTGACTATTTGTGAATATGACAAGCTCTATGTTCGCCAGCATCGCAATCTACAGAAAAAGATAATTTCTGAAAAAGATGCTGCGTATTTGCAACAGATCATAATCGATAATAGTCCTATATTTACGTTTGGAAATCGCTGCTTAGTTGCCACAAAATGGGTTGGTGTTGTTGCTCTACCAGATTTCACCATAGAAATATTGCCCAAAATTTTCGATGAAACATCTGTGGAGAAATCGAGAGACGTTCTTGTGAGAATGCTTTTGGTTTCACACCTGTCTACAAACATCAGACAAATGCCAGCATCGTTAGCGATGAAAAAACATTCCTTAATGGAAATGCTAATCGAGACATTTTTGGATAAATTACAGACCTATGTTGATTCCGGATTGCAACATGACTATAAAAAGGTTTCCCAGAACATAAAAAAGGTCAAAGGTAAAATCCTTTTCAATCAACATATTAACAAAAATGCATGGAATCCAACTCATTTTTACTGCCGTTATTCAAGCTATCAAGAAGATAACGAGTTGAACCAGTTTTTCAAAACATGTCTGTTATGCATGGCTGATGCTACCAACGATGCTCAGAATAGGAAGAAAATTGATGAATTGTTGCCCGCATTTCATTACGTTTCAACCTTAAGCAGAGAAGAAGCCCTTGCCCTCAATATAGAATTTACTCCTATTAACATCCGAGCTGAAGAGCCGCATAAATACGGAAATATGTTTTTGGAAAATATCTATGCAACATTGAATGCAGGAGATACAAAAATATACTCCATGCTTTTTGATATGAACCTTTTATATGAAACCTTTATTTATCGTGCTGCTCTTACTGCGCTCGGAAACCGTGTTACCTACCAGAGAAAGGCAGGCTATGTTGTTTCCAGGAACGCAGATGAGAAAAAATTCATTTGCATGAGACCTGACCTAACAATCAAAACCGATTCTGGTGAGGAAATAATCGTTGACACAAAATGGAAAGTGCCTAATAAGTTTGCAAAAGAGAGCGATGTATATCAGATGAATGCTTACTCTACAAGTAGCAGTCGTGTCAGCAAAGTGATTTTGCTGTATCCTCATTTGGACAGTACTGAAAAATTTGTGGGCAACTATACTTTCCTTATTGGAAAAGATCACGCCAGAACCTTGGAAATAAAGACGATAGATATAACAAAGGTTTTGTCGTGGAATAACTTCTTGAAAGAGCTGAAGAATACTATCAATTAATTCAAAGGCGATCAACTGAAAAGTTGGTCGCTTTTGTTTATGTATTTGCTGCTAATGTTCATTTTAACATAGCACATCAGCAGCATTTGTGTGTTTGTCCGCTATTTTTACTCAACGGGCGTCTATTTTGTCAACCATTTTTTCTTTGTGTTTTGAAAAGAGCCCCCACAGATTATTGCGAGAAATTACATCCTCATAGGTGCGAATCCTCTTGCGGAGCCGATCATTTTCCTGCTCCAGATCTGCTGTGCGGAGTTGACTACGGATGGACTTGTACTGTGCCAATTCTTCCTTAACTGCTGTGAGCTCTGCCACCAGTGATTCGATTTTCGCTTTCAAATCGGCAATGGTTTTCTTTGCTTCCTTCAGGAGCTTTTTCAGCTTGCCTTCCTGCTTCTCCTGCACCACATATTTCTGTGCTGCTGTCACCAGCGTCTGATAGTCCTCACGGTCTACAGCCACTTTGGATGTCAGTGGCAGGGGTTTGGCTTCGATCTGCTCCACGGCCTGAACGGAAACCTGCTTCTGCTGGACAAGATCAAGGGTCTGCTCCAGTTCCGCAATTTCCTCTTTACGTTTTCTCGCTTAAATTCCAGAACACTGAGATGTTCTTTGTGTTCGCCTTTCTGCTCCCACTCAATGCCATGCTCCAGCATGATTGCTGCGAGTGCTTCTTTCTCTTTCTGCACCCACAAATCACGCTCCGTAAGAGATCGTCCCTCCCCGGTAATGCCCTGATCGGCAAGTGCCTGCTTCAGAGAGACACGGGTGGATAGTCCTCGTTTGCTTCCGGTGGTGAACGGGATGAAGTCGATGTGAATATGTGGAGTTGCTTCATCCATGTGGAGATGGGCTGAGTAGACATGGAGCTGCGGATTTCGTTCAAGGAAACTGTGATAGAACTTGTCCAGAATGGTCTTTGCCAGCTCACCATTCTCCCCGGCAGCTGCCATATCATCCTTATTTCCCACTTGGAATATCACTTCATAAAAAGGCTTTTCCTGATCGCCGTTACAGATTTTTTCATAGTAGTTCTCAATGCGGCGGTCTTTGCGTTTCTGCTTTGCATTGTATTCTTCCTGCGCTGCATCGAACAGTTGATGGTACGCATCCTCAATCGGTGTGTAGCAGTATTCGATGTTCAGATAGGTGCGTGTCTGGTCAACATTTTCTGCGAAGTAGGTACGGCGGTTGTGAGCAACCACGCCGTCACCGGACATAGCGCTGATTGTTCTTCTTATAGCTGTCACCTCCAAAATTTCGGTAGTTTATCGGGACTCGTTTTCGCCGCTCGGCGGCGGGTTTTGTTACTTTTGTCAAAAGTAACGCAAAAGCACTTTTGACACTACGCATCAAAAGCGCATTGCGCTCTCCGAGGGGTTCTGCGGCTCCTGCGGGAGCCTATGCCATGTTTGCAACCTGTACAGGTTCTGCGAAACACGGCACGGTCGCTGCCTGTCCTACGGAACATTCACCGCCCATCGTCTGAGAGAAACGGCATCCATTTCTCTCAGACTGTCCGCTTTCAATCTGCGGATTTTCAGCGGGGACGGGAGATGCGCTGGGGTCTGTGTCAGCCAATGCTTTGCCTTGTCTGCCATTAACAGGAGCGTGCCACGCTCCTGTCATAGCTCCCAAGGAGAAGTAGTCCAGCGGTAGCTCTGGGGGATACCACACTCATCCAGATAACGCTGACGGGCTTCCTCTCGTTCTTCCGGGGTAAGGGCAGTCTTGTACTTGGCATACAATTCGTGCCTTACCATGGCTTCCAGCTTTTGCTCCAAGCCGTATCGGATTTCATCCTCATAATCGTCATCCATCATCAGATGATATTGAAGCAAAGCCAGAAATAAATCATAGGGGATTTGTACATTCTTCATTTCCGTTCCCTTCCTTTCCGTGTCGGTGGTGACGATGGTGACGGTGTTTTAGACACCGCCACCACTATCAAAATCATCGTCACACCGTCACGCATCGTCACTCTCGTAATGGAATGCTTCAATTTTGATCTGCCTTCCATTGTGAGTGCGGGTGTTGCTGTACGTTACCCAATGCTCCTCAAGCAAGCGCCCAACATTCACATTCAAATGTCTTGTGAGCTGGTTGGGCTTCATATCCACCTGTAAGGCTTCAGCCAGTTCTGTAGGACTGCCTTCCCATAGCCACTGTTCACCCGATACAAGGGATTCCACCTTCTCCAGAATAGGGTCTGGCTGCTTCACCCATAACTCACGCTCCACATCGTCCAGTTCCCATTTCAGGGTCTCGTTGTCTCGTTCCAGAATCAGCTTCTGGTCTGGCTGATCTCTACCGGAAACCTCAATGGATGCTTTGTTTCCTGAACGCTTTACCTTCTCCATGATAAAAGCTCCATCGGCTGCCCCCAGCAGACCATTCGTTCCAGAAATACGGTCGAAGCTGTCATCGGCCTGCTGCTTCCTTGTATGATGTACAATCAGCAGACAGAGGTTCGCTTCGTCCGCAAACGCCTTTAGTTGACCGATAATCTCGTAGTCGTTAGCGTAGCTGTATCGCTCGTTGCTGGCTTCACGGATTTTCTGTAGCGTATCAATGATAATCAGATTGGTTTCTGGGTGCTCCCTTACAAATCGCTTTAACTGCTCATATAAGCCTGCTCCCAGCGATTTGGCACAGGTTGCGAAGTGGAGGTTGTCTGTTCCGTCCACACCAAACATTCGATATAATCTCTCCTGAATACGCCTGTAATCGTCCTCCAAAGCCAGATACAGAACCGTGCCGGGATTGGCATTGTAATCCCACAATGGAAGTCCTACGCTTACATGGTAGGCAAGCTGTGCCATGAAAAAGGATTTGCCCACCTTGGGCGCACCTACAAATAGGTACGCCCCCGGATATAACAGATTTTCTATGATTGGTCTACGGCTCTCGTATATCGTTTCATAGATCTGGTTCATGGTCATTGTGGGAAGATAGGACGGCTCCGACATGCGAAGCATTTGCTTCAAATATTCTTCGCCGTGTTTTCCATCATCGAAGTTGAAATAATCAGGCTCTTGTGCTACAATTTCTTCAGTTACATAGGAAAGCGACTGTTCCCCATCTGCGCCAACAGATGGAACCGGGACGGTCGTTTTTTCTTTTTCTCTCATCAAGCACTTTCACCTCCGATTTCCAGACCGTAGAACTTCTGCTTGAAGAACTGGATAGGGCATTTGCCGGCAATCGTGTGATAACCCATGCTTTTCAGTTCTTTGTTCAGATCTCGGATGATCTGATAGGACTTGCTACGGCTTACGCTCAAAATCTGCTGTACTTCTTCTGCGGTAATAAACTGTGCTCTCATTGTACCTCCTTGGTCTAAAACATAGATTTGCGTATTGTTGATTCGCTCGATTCTTTCAAATCTTTGTAGTACGCACTTTTAGTACACATTCATTATACGAACAAGAAATACTTTTGTCAATACCTGTAGAATAAAAATATGCACTTGCAATTCGTATTTATTTGTGGTATAGTATGGGAGAGGTGAATTATTTATGGACAATTTCGATTATTCCGTAATCGGCCAGCGGATAAAAACACTACGAAAACGCAAAGGGCTGAATCAGACACAACTGGCAAACCTGCTCGGTAAATCTCTGCGCACTGTGCAGAAGTATGAAACCGGAGAAATCGAGGTTTCCATTGATGTCGTGAACGAACTGGCAAAACATCTTGATACGACGCCGACCTTTATCCTGGGTTATGAAACCAATACGGCGCCGATCAGAAGTCTTGCCGACATAATGAGCTTCCTGTTTGAACTGAATAAGGTTTCTTCTCTCAAATTCGATGTAGATGTAAAGAAGCCGCCCCGCAGCAATGAGTGGACTTGCTCCATCCGCTTTAACGGTAAAGAAATGGATGCTGACCACAATGCGGATATGTGTCTGTTCTTAGAACAATGGGAAGAAATGCGTGAGGATATGCGCAGCTACAACTGTTCTCCTGCAGCATTACATAGCTGGCAAGAGCAGACCCTTGCGTACTATGCTGGGGCTTCCGTGGAATGTGTGGAACCGGAAGAACTTGACGAAGATGAGCGTTTAGCTCGTCGCAGAGCTTTTCTTGAAAAGGAGTTCGGCTCTGCAGAATAATTAAGGTCTGACATTGGATAGAAAAGGAGAATACAATGTCAGTAACAAGAGACAAAAACACAGGTAAGTGGATGTCCCAAATCCGAGTGAAGGATTGGACAGGAAAGGAGATCCACAAAAAGAAAAGAGGCTTCAATACTAAGAAAGAAGCCTTACAATGGGAACGTGATTTTATTAGTCAGGCAGATGGCAGCCTTGGCATGAAGTTCAAGGATTTCGTTGCACTCTACATGAAAGATGCAGATCCTCGTCTCAGAGAGACAACTTTAGCCAACAAGCACTACCTGTTCAATAAGAAAGTCCTCCCATATTTCGGTGAGATGCCGATCAACGCCATCAAATCGACCGATATTCGCAACTGGCAAAACGAGCTGATTAACTACCGCCGTCCCAACGGCAGAGGTTATTCACCGACCTATCTGCGAACCATCAACAACCAGCTCACCGCAGCCTTCAACTTTGCAGTGAAGTTCTACGGACTGAGAGAGAATCCCTGCCACAAGGCAGGAACCATGGGTAAGAAGAACGCCGATGAAATGCTGTTCTGGACGAACGAGGAATTCAAGGTGTTTATTGAAGCCATGGAGAGCAGACCTGTTGGCTACACCATTTTCATGGTGATGTACTACACAGGACTGCGTGTTGGCGAACTGCTTGCTCTGACACCGGAGGACATTGATTTCGACCGACATATTATCTCTGTCAACAAGAACTACCAGCGTTTGAACGGAAAGGACTACATCTATCCACCTAAGACAGAAGCTGGCTACCGTGAGGTGGTCATGCCGAAGGTACTGGAAAGCTGTCTGAAAGACTATCTGTCAAAGCTCTATGAGGTACAGCCTACAGACCGTATCTTCCCTTATGACAGGGGCTGGGTCGGCAGACAGATGAAGTATGGTTGTGACCACTCCGGAACGCAGAAGATCAGGGTGCACGATGTACGTCATACCCACGCCAGTTTGCTGATTGACATGGGCTGTACGCCGCTTCTGGTAGCAGAACGCTTGGGACATGAAAGGGTGCAAACTACTATGGAAACCTACAGCCATCTGTACCCGAACAAGCAGACCGAAGTAGCCGCTCAGCTTGATGTCATAGCCACAAAAGATGATGGCTACGAAAAAACGTCCTGATGTAGCCAATTTGTAGCCAGTAAAAAACAAGAATCCCGAAAACCCCTGTATTTTCAAGGGTTTTCGGGACTCGAAAGACTAAATTAACTTATTCCCACTCGATTGTGCCTGTTGGCTTTGGTGTGAGGTCGTAAAGAACGCGGCAAACGCCTGGAACTTCTGTTACGATTCTCTTTGTGATGTGGTTGAGGATTTCGTATGGGATTTCTTCGATTGTAGCGGACATAGCGTCAACTGTATTAACAGCACGGATGATTACGAACCATTCGTCTGCGCGCTTATCATTCTTAACGCCAACAGTTCTCATATCAGGAATAGCTGTGAAGTACTGCCATACCTTACCTGCGAGGCCGTTCTTATCGAATTCTTCACGGAGGATAGCATCGGATTCACGAACAGCTTCGAGTCTGTCACGTGTGATAGCGCCGAGGCAGCGTACGCCGAGGCCTGGGCCTGGGAATGGCTGACGGTATACCATACCGTGTGGAAGGCCGAGAGCTTCACCGACTACTCTTACTTCGTCCTTATAGAGGAACTTGAGAGGTTCAACAAGCTCAAACTGCATTTCTTCTGGGAGACCGCCAACATTGTGGTGAGCCTTAACGCCCTTGGATTCGATGATGTCAGGATAGATTGTGCCCTGTGCGAGGAAGGAGATACCTTCGAGCTTTCTTGCTTCTTCATCAAATACCTTGATGAATTCGCCGCCGATAATCTTACGCTTTGTTTCAGGATCAGCTACGCCTGCAAGAAGATCGAGGAAACGGTCTGTTGCGTCAACATAGATGAGGTTTGCATCCAAGCCCTTTTCGAAAACTTCGATAACCTGTTCACTTTCGCCCTTACGCATAAGACCGTGGTTAACGTGAACGGAAACGAGCTGCTTGCCGATAGCCTTGATGAGGAGAGCAGCAACAACAGAGGAGTCTACGCCGCCGGAGAGAGCAAGAAGAACCTTCTTGTCACCAACCTGCTTGCGGATGATCTCAACCTGTTCGTTGATAAATGCTTCAGCAAGTTCAGGGGTATTGATGCGTGCCATTGATTCTGGACGGATATTTTCCATAATAACCTCCTAAATATATTAAATAGATTTTGAATACGGATATTATACCCAAAAAGAAAGCTTTTCTTCATTAAAGTTTCCTTAACAGTATAATTATATCAAAAACAGGGCTTTATTGCAAGAAAAAATTGATATGTCGGGAAAATTTTTACACAACACAAAAACCGCCCTCGTGTGAGGACGGTTTTCTTACATTATATAATATATTACTTTGCGATTGCGTTTCTGATTTCTTCATTGAGAAGAACATCGATAGCGGAAGCCGCCATAGCCTTGATAGCTGTGAGGTTTGCCTTGTAAGCAAGCTCACCGTTTACATGAGCAAGGAATGCTTCGTTGTGGCAAGTGCTGCCGTCTGTATTTTCAACATTGAGGGAGACATAGCAAGTCGGAACAACTCTGGAAACATTGCCAAGGTCTGTGGAGCCGGATGGCTCTTTCTTTTCCTTACCAAAGTTTGTATAGCCCATAGCTGTCAGGTTATTTGCCATAACTTCAACGAGAACAGGATTGCAGTTGAGGTTATCGAAGGAGTTTTCGTAATAACGATAGCTCATTGTTGCGCCTGTCATAAGCTCTGCGCCCTTTGCGCAGTTGATTACCTTCTGAGTTACTGTGTTGAGGTAATCTCTGTCAGCCGCACGGCAGAATACCTTGTAAACTGCGTGATTTGGCACGATATTTGGTGCCATACCGCCTTCTGCGATGATACCGTGGATACGTGTATCAGGCTTTACATGCTGGCGGAGGGCATTGATGCCGTTGATCATAAGATATGCTGCATCGAGAGCGTTGATGCCGTCCCATGGAGCGCCTGCTGCGTGAGCAGCCTTGCCTTCAAATGTGAATTCGAGAGAGTCGATAGCGAGTGAAGAGCCGTTGAGCTCTGTCTTTTCAGCGCCTGTGAGGTGCATCTGGAATGCGGCGTCGATATCGTCAAAACAGCCTGCGTTGACGAGGTCAACCTTGCCGCCTGTGCCTTCTTCGGCAGGTGTGCCGATATAGACGATAGTACCGTTAAAATGCTCCTTAAGCTGAGCGAGGACATCAGCCGCACCGAATGTGCAGGCTGCGATCCAGTTATGTCCGCAGGCGTGGCCGTTCTGGTCCTTGTTTGGGCCATAGCCAGGAAGTGCATCGTATTCAGCGAGGAATGCGATTTTCGGAGAGCCTTCGCCAATTTCACAGCGGAATGCTGTATCGAGGCCGCCGTAAGGATACTGAACGCGGAAGCCGCGCTTTTCCATTTCTGTGACGAGGAACTTTGAGGAATAATATTCCTCGTTGCCCATTTCAGGGTGCTTGAAGATCTCATCGCAGATGTGGTTGTAAAGGTCAATATTTTCTTCTGCAAGGGCGAATGCCTTGTTCTTTAATTCGTTAATCATGATTTTGCTCCTGTTGATTTTGCTGTTATGCGGACAATTCGTGAATTGTCCTTATGTTATATGAGATATTATATTGTAACAATCCCTCCACCATCTTACGATGGTCCCCCTCCCTTTACACAAGGGAGGCAAAACAAGGAATTAGAATCCGATCATAACTGCGCCGCAGATGAAGATAAGCTGGAATACGAACATGATTCCGAAGAGTGGTGCAACAAACTTGAACCACTTGCCTGCAGGTGCGCCCATAAGGCCGGAGATAAGGAAGATGCCGTTTGGCCAGAACATATTGGAGAAGCCGTCACCGAACTGGAATGCGAGAACTGCTGTCTGGCGTGTTACGCCTACCATATCAGCGAGAGGCGCCATGATTGGCATAACTGCGGAAGCCTGACCGGAACCTGAGCCGATGAAGAAGTTGACGATATTCTGTACAACTACCATGCCCATTGCGGAAACATACTGGGAAATTGCGCCGAGAGCATTGCCCATTGCAAGGAGAGGCATGGAGAGACCGTTGATGATTGTATCGATGATGCAGCCCTGGTTGAGAACTACAACAATACCGCGGGAAAGGCCGACTACCATTGCGCCGAACATCATATCCTTAGCTGCTGCAACAAAGTTTGTTGCGATTTCGTTTGCGCTCATGCCGCCGACAGCGCCCGAAACGATCATTGCAATAAGGAAGAGAGCGGAGAGCTCATTGATGTACCAGCCCCACTGAAGTGTGCCGAATACGAGGAAGAAGATTGTGATAAGGAATACAGCGATGCACATCTTATGCTTGCCGTTCATTCTGGAGTTGATAAGCTCTTCCTTTGTAGCTACACCCTGAGCCATATTGAGCTTTGTGCCGTAGAGATAGGACTTTGTAGGGTCTGCCTTGATCTTTCTTGCGTAACGCCATACATAGCTGATTACGATGATTTCAAATACGATGAAGATAAGGATACGGTATGGGAGACCGTATGGATATTCAACTTCGGCAACGCTCATTGCAACGCCGATTGTGAATGGGTTAAGTGTTGCGGCTGCAAAGCCTGTTGCTGCTGCAACGTATGTCATACAAGTGCCGACGAATGCGTCATAGCCGAGAGCGATTGCAATGCCGACAAATGCAGGGATAAGGCCGTATGTTTCTTCGCTCATGCCCATTGTGGAGCCGAGAACGCCGAAGAAGACCATAATAACAGGGATCATATATTCGATCTTATCGCCGAACTTTCTGATAAGACCGCCGATCATGGCATTGAATGTGCCGTTATTGAGCAGAACGCTGATCCAGCCGTAAGCGAAGATGATGAAGAACATGATATCAGCGACTTCTGTGAAGCCTGTGGATATCGCTTCAAAAATACCGAATGGCGAAACAGGTGACTGTTCAACATAGTGGAAAGAACCGTCTACTACGACCATTCTGCCCTCGTCATTTTCCACTCTGTCATAAGTACCTGCAGGGATGATATATGTCATTACTGCCGCAAGAAGAATGATTGCGAAGATAACGACATAGTTGTTAGGCATTGTAAAGCCCTTCTTCTTTGTCTTTGTGTTGTTCATAATTTCCTCCGAAAGTTTTGTTTTAGCTTACCAAACCTACCCTTTAGGGTCTTTTGTTTCTTCAAATAAAAATACCCCTGACGAACTTACTGTTCTTCAGAGGTCATGCATTGAGAGCAACAAAAAATCCGTGCGTTAAATATAACACACGGATGCTATGAACATACATAAACAAACGAATATTATACCTAACACATTTACCCTGGGGATAGCTCTCCTTTGAAGGGTGGTAACTTTCCTTCAAAGACAGTCTTATGCTTGTTCAACATAAGCCCAACCGCTGTTCTGACGAGCGGTTTCGGCGTCGATCCCTTTCGCCCCGGGTCACTGGCTTTCGGCCTTACCGGAGGTACTCTTGATAAACGCGACCTCTACCTCATAGCAATGTGAGGTATGGTCATACAATATCACACATTGTACGATTTGTCAATAGGGTGAATAAAAAAATATTTAATTTGCATAAAAATACAGCCGCAGGCTGACGGAGAGGGTTCTGCTCCATCGTGCCAACGGCACACCCATCCTCTGCAATGTCATTCTGAGTGCAACGAAGAATCTTTCTACCACATTGGCACAATCCGTAGGGACATGGCGCGCCATGTCCGCGGGAGGGCGCAGAGACCCTCCCCTACAAATTATCTTTCGCAGACCAGCTTGTAGGGGCGGTGCCTCTGTGCCCGCCCGCATTAAATAAGTGCCACTTTATGTTTTTGCGAACAAAAAGCTCCCCAAAGGGAGCTTTTCAATGCTATTTTATTTTTTCCGGTGGGTTGAGTATTGGGCCGTCGATGGTGATTTTTTCGATAACCACATCTTCAAGCGGCTTATCCGAGCCGTTTGTCGGTGTCATAGCAATTTTATCGACGATGTCCATGCCGTTTGTCACCTTGCCGAAAGCTGCATAAAGTCCGTCAAGGTGCTGGGCATCCTGATGCATAATGAAAAACTGGCTGCCTGCCGAGTCCATAGGCTTATTCTTGCGAGCCATTGAAAGCACGCCGCGCTCGTGAGCGATGTCATTTTCAAAGCCGTTTTCGGCAAATTCGCCCTTGATTGCATAGCCGGGACCGCCTGTGCCTGTGCCGTCAGGGTCGCCGCCCTGAATCATAAAGCCTTCGATGACACGATGGAAAATCAGACCGTCATAGAAGCCTTCGCGTGCAAGCGTAGTGAAATTAGCCACAGTCTGCGGCGCCTTGCTTGGGTAAAGCTCAACATTGATATCGCCCATGCCCTTGATGGTGATGGTTGCATTCATTTTCTCAACTGTGGAAGCATCGACAGCATTTTCAAGGTCAATTTCGCTTGTCGCAGTCGTTGCTTCTTCCTTTGCCGAACAGCCTGCCAACATAAGTGTAAAAATAAGTGTTAAAACAAGTACTTTTTTCATATTTCCTCCGTGGGATTTTGATGGAATTATTATAGCATACGGGTGAATATTATTCAAGTATTTAAAAAGCTCCCAGACGGGAGCGAATAAAATGAAATGTTTCTGCGAAACATGAAATTGCTTTCAGCAATGAAATTCGCTTACGCGAATGAAATGTTTGCTTTGCAAACATTGTGGTGTGACAAAGTCACATTAAATAAGCGAACAACCCCTCCGTTATCCGTTGGATGACACCTCCCCTTACACAGGGGAGGCTATATAAAATTCTTCCTATACTTTCTTCACATCGGGTGACATCATTCTGCCGCAGCGAGGGCATTTCTGCTCATACATAAAGCCGTCATTAGGTGTGATTTTCACCTCTTTTACTTCAAGTGATGCACCGCATTCTGAACAAAAGAAGCGGGCGCCGACTTTTTCTGTTATTTTTATCATTGCAAAACGGTGAAGCGCATAGACTATGCCCATTATCGCCATAAAAACATAGAAATACGGATTGCTGAGGTTTGCGCCTTTGAGGAAACGCACCCTTAACCCATAATATGCCACACCTATAATCAAAAGCACCGCATAAACCAGATACATTGCCCATGCTATAACCTTGACTTTGTCGTTAAGCTTCATTTTTTCTTCGTAATCCATAATACCCTCCCTACTTTATTTTTTCCGCACGGAAGTTCATTTCAAGGATGCTTTTCTGCTCTTCGTCAACAGGACCGAACATATGTCTGCCGCGTCCGAAGCTTACAGAAAAAGCCTTGCTGTCGTCCTTTGTATATGTGCCGTCGGGATTTTTCACCAGCCCGCTGCTTACAAAAGTGCCGCCGCTGTGTTTTGAGTCTGCATTCTGACGGATATCGAGCTTATAATTTTCCATTCTTACAGAATATTCCGCCTCGATGTCGGCAAACTGAACGGTGACATCGTTGTCCAGCCCAAGCCCCATACTTCCGTATTTCAGCACGGCAAAATTATCGGCAAAGCCTGTGTCGGCAAGGCTCATAACGATAAAAGTCATCTCGTTGCCGTAATCGTATGTATTTCTGTAATTATAATTAAATCCTTTGATTTTTAGTCCGATTCCGTCTAAAATCTCGCCTTTGCCGATGCGTTCAAAGCTTACCGAGGTATTTTCATACGGCTTTGCGCCATCTTCGCTCACAAATCGCATGGTATCATCAAGCTTGCGGTTGATATCCGAGCTGTATGTGTAGTCGACAAGATAGTTGTAATTTTCGATAAACTGCTCTGTATTTATATCGCCCTTATTTGGCACGGACATACCCCAGACCGTCAGGACTATTGTCAGCGCAAATGCTGTAACAGCACATATAATAACGCCGACAGCAGAAAGCACCATAGCCCTTTCTCTGACATCATACACAGTATAATCATCGTAATCCATTATATTGCCGTCACGGCAGACAGTATACGATTTATACATTCTTACAAGAGAGATTATCGGAAGCATAAGCCCTTCGCCTATGAGAAAACGCTTGAAATTGCGTGTGAGAGCATCTCTGAATCCGAGCTTTCTGCCGTAGCCGCCTGTAATTCGTATGCCGAAAAGGACTTTGCCCGGCGTTGCGCCGAATAAGCACAGCATTAAAGCTTCAATAAATGCCGAAACTGCACCTGCCGCCATTACGAATATGGCGCTGTCTTTTATGCCTGCGAAAATCGGCGCTCTGCCGAGAATGAATACATATATGGCGTATGTGACAACTGCTGACAGAGCAAAGTCTGTCATTCGGGCAAGAAAACGCTTTATCGGCTGTGGATATGCGCGTATTTCCTCTGTCTGCGTGGCAGAATATCCGTAGTTATACATGGCAAGCCTCCTTTATGATTTGTAAAAACATTATAACATATCGGGGCTTATTATGCAAGTATTGAAAAAGCTCCCGATTGGGAGCTTTTGGGTTGTGTATCTGCGATGCTATTAAATAGGTTGACAACCCCTCCGTCATCCTTTGGATGACACCTCCCCTTGCACAGGGGAGGCTTTCAAGTGTTTTTATCTTGCTACTTTGTTGGCATTTTTTATGGTTACATCTCCCGAGACTGTGTCGAAGTCAAGCTCGCAGGTTGGGGTACCATGGACGAGAGTATCGTCAAAGAATGTAGTTTCATAATCAGAGCTTATATTACCTGAAACAGAATTGAACTCGGCCGCAAATCCAAAGTTTTCCACACCTTCAACAGGTTTAAAAATCAAATCAATATCGGCGCTGACCGTTTCAAAGCTGCCGTCTTTAAGGTAATTCGCTGCCTCAATGTTAACATCACCTGAGACCGATTCACAATCGATATAATCTGCTCCCAAAACGAGGTCTGTTTTACCGCTGACATTTTCAACCTTAACTGCATCAGCTCGTACAACCCATCTGTCAACATCTATAATATCACTCGAAACACTTTCAATATCAATTTCCTTAAAAGTTTTGTTTACAGGCAAAGTGATGTTCAGCTCTTTGTCCGGAACATTTCCAAACATCATTCGTGATTTGCAGAATTTTATTGAAAGTACGCCATTTTTAATACGATACTGCATATTCTGCCAGTCCTTTTCAGCTTCATCGGCAGAAAAAGTAATGTCAAAGTTTTTAGTCTGACCACTTATATTTATGTCACCTGAAATCCATTCTATTTCAATTTTGTCGATTGTATTTCCGTCGACAGTGATTTCTCCGTCGGCTGATATATAGGACTTATCATCATAATCAAGTCCCATTCCCAAACCAACGCCACTGTCCATAATGCCTGACATAAGCACTCCGCACAGCACAAGTATGAGCACCGAATAGAGAACGATTCTTGTAATTATTGAAGCTTTCATTACAGCACCTCCTTTAGCTCAAATACAGCCTTTACAATCTGCTTTGCCGCCCAGCTGATGATGAAAATCAGCCATGTGATGTGCCACGCGCCTGTTGCAAAGCTTAAAATAAGATAAATCGCCAGCGCAATGCTCGACACCGCTGTATTTATAGCCTTTCTTGCAGGCGGAATGATTTCTTTTTCCTCTTCTTCATCATCGTCTTTGACAAGGCGTGTCATATTGTTGTAAATAAGCATTACTGTGGCTGTTGCTATCATAATAAACATCATTACAACGCCGACAGTTTCCATGCCGAATTCGCTGAGAATTATAACAGGCACGACGCACAGGATATAAAGCCCCACAGCTATTGCTGTGATAAGCCCCGAGCGTCTTTTGTCAGCCATAATTTCCTCCTTGGTGAACATCGGCTTTTCAGCAGGGCGCTCGAGCTTGTCGATAAGACCTGTTATATCGCCAAGACCGCGGACAGCTATGTCATAAGCCTCGCTTTCGCTGTAGCCGTCAGCCAGAAGATCATTGTATTTTTCCATGAGATTGGAGAGTATCTCCTCCTTCATCTCCTTAGCCTCTTTTGTGTCAGGGGCATTTTCAAAAAGGTATTCGATGTATTTTTCAAGCTTTGTCATGGTAAATCCCCCTATTTTATAAGAATATCAATAATATCGCGCGAATTTTCCCACTCTTTGCGGAGTCTTGCAAGATGGGCAATGCCTGTGTCGGTTATTGTATAGTATCGTCGGCGTGCGCCTGTGTGCTCATCGCCCCAGTAGGAGCTTATGCAGCCCAACTCTTCAAGGCGCTTGAAGGCTGTGTACAAAGTGGCTTCCTTCAGCTCGAAATCGCCGTTTGTCGAGTCTTTTATCGCTTTATTTATCTTATAGCCGTAGCTGTCGCCCTTTTCAAGATGGGCGAGGATTATGGTGTCTGTGTTTCCACGAATTAAATCGGAAGCAATTGACATCACTTCACCTCCTTGTTTCTTTGCTTATAATATAGCACAAGATACCTCACCTGTCAAGGTATCTCATAGGGTGAATAATGTGTAACCACCCCTTTAATGTCATTCTGAGTGAAACGAAGAATCTCCTCCGTCATCGGCACAAGCTTATTCTTGCCTTCTCCTTGAGGAGAAGGTGGCGCACGAAGTGTGACGGATGAGGTGTCCTAAATCTTTTTGCAATTTCGATCTTTTATTTGTAAACAACCCCTCCGACGGCTCACGCCGCCACCTCCCCTCGCAAGGGGAGGCTTAGGTCGGTCTGTCATTCTGAGTGAAACGAAGAATCTCCTACGTTTATATATATTGACCGATAAAATGGGTATATGGTATAATTAAGATATAAACTGTAAATTATCTACCCCTCCGACGGCTCACGCCGCCACCTCCCCTCGCAAGGGGAGGCAAGAGATAACGAAAACTGTGAAAGTAAGGTGCGATATGAAAAAATATATCCCTATGCTGTGTCTTGCTATTGTAACTGTGCTTATTCTGCTCACAGCCGCTTCGCGCCCTTATTACTCCATAACAAGGCCATATAAATGCCCGTACCCTGTCGGATCGGACGAATGGATTGCGATAAGGGAAAGCAGCTCTGCCCCTCCTGTTGACGAAGCTACCGCTGCAAAAATGTCGACGAAGGCTCTGATTTTAAGCTATATCAACTATCCCGATGAATATAAGTTTGGCTACGCAAGGCTTCCCCGCATTGTTTTTCAAGGTATGCTGAATCAATCGGCGGTTCTCAGGGAAATCATGCAGCGCGATTACCTTGTGAAAACTTTATGTGATATATGCGCTGATGCCGAAGTGCCTGATTTCAACTATGATGAACTGACTGAATACGAAAAAATCGAGCTGGAATATCAGACCGATATTCTATACAAACTGGAGTTTATCTGCGCAAGAATCAACCTTGACAGACCTGTAAAAAAAGAGGCTGTTGAGCTGAAGGCAGAAATTGAAAAGATGGTTGAGAGAATACGCGCATCTGAATATCCGTTCGTTTCTTAATATGATATTCTCAGGTTCGGCAATCAGGATATTGATACCCGTTATGTCCCGTAATATGAAGAAAAAGCTCCCGATTGGGAGCTTTTTTGTGTTATGTTTTCCCCTCTCCGTCACGCCGTTGGCGTGCCACCTCTCCCCATAAATGGGGCGAGGCTTATTCAGGGTTCTTTCTTGTGAATGTGCAGTATTTATATGGGACAGGGTCTGTGATTTCTTCGTCAACTGTGCGGATGAAATCATTTTCGTCGAAATCAGGGAAATATGTATCCCCCTCGTATTCGGCATCGATTTCTGTGATATACATTTTATCCACGATGTCGATGGCAGGGGCATAGACGGTGCTTCCCCCTGTGATATAGATTTCAAGACCTGTTTCACGGGCCTTTTCCATAGCTTCGTCAAATGAACGAGCCATAATGCAGCCGTCATAGTTTTTATCCCTTGAAATGACAATATTCACGCGGTTTGGCAAAGGTTTTCCGATGGCTTCGATGGTTTTTCTGCCCATTATCACCACATTCCCCGTTGTAAGCTCGCGGAATCTTCTCAGTTCGCCGTCTATAAACCATGGCATTTTGCCCTCTTTGCCGATGAGTTTATTTCTGTCATAAGCTACGATTAAAGATACCATAAGTGTCACCTACTAAAACAAAAGTGTCATAATCGGGATTGTGAACATCGAAAGGAGTGTTGAGAAGAATACCACCTGGGAGGCAAAGCCATAGTCCTGGTCATATTTTGCAGCCAGAACTGCTGAGAGGGATGCTGCAGGCATACCGGAAAGAAGTGTGCAGACACCGAGAACGAGCGGCTCTGCCTTGAGAAGGCTCATTACGATAAAGACAACGCCCGGAATGATAAGCAGGCGGATCGTGCTGTAATAGCAAAGCGGCTTCCAGTCGATGTGCTTGAGGTCGATATCGGCTAAGATTGCGCCGATGACTATCATTGAAATTGCCGTTGTGCAGCCGCCCACAGAGTTGAGAGTTTTTGTGACAAATACAGGCAGTTCAAATGGCAGGAACATATATGCAAAGCCGACGAAAACCGCCACTACGCAAGGGTGTGTGATGAGGTTTTTGATGACCGACTTGCTGTCTGTCTTTGTATAAAGGCTTAATCCTGCCGACCAGAGGAAGATACGGAGCGGAATCATTGCGATGGAGGCATACATAAGACCGATGTCGCCGAAAACACCCTGTGTGATAGGGTTGCCCAGAAAGCCTGCATTGGAGGTTATCGTTGCGTGGCGCATGACGACCTGCTTATTCATAGGATATTTTACATAAGCCACACGGCTGAGCGCCCACGAAAAGAGCTGAACGCCCATATATGCGACAAAAACTGTGCCTGCCGCTTTGAGAAGCTGTGCTGTGACTTCGATATTGAAGGACATAACGATATTGCACGGCAGAATGATGTTGATGAGAAGGTCAGACAGCATTGTACGTGTTTTGGTATCGATCATGCCTTTTTTTCGGCAGAAGAAGCCGATCATCATAATGGCAAACAGCGAAAGCTGCATATTGAGCATGGTCTGGAATGTGGACATGGTTTTGTTCCTCCTTTTACTGGTCACCTGTGGTGACGCGATATGTGCGGCGCACACGATATGTTCCTGTGGAACGCGATATTTTTGCTGTGCAAAAGCGATATGTTTGCCAAAGGCAAACATTGTGGTATCTGCGATGCATTGAATAGGGTACAACCCCTCCGCTTCACATTCGTTCAGCACCTCCCCTTGCACAGGGGAGGCTATTTTATATAATACCGTATTTTTCTTTGAGGGTAAGTATTCTTAAAACGCTTGCGTTTATCTGGTCTTCCGATATTTCGCCGTTTTCAACGGCTTTCAAAACCGCTTCAAAGCTTTCTTCAAAATACAGCGGCATAAGCACGATGTCGCACCCTGCTTTGACAGCCATTGCGGCACTTTCTGCGCCGTAAGCTCTTGTAATCGCGCCCATTTCCATGGAATCTGTGATGATTACACCGTCATAGCCCATTTCATTGCGGAGCTTGTCCGTAATAATTTCACGGGACAGGCTGGCAGGCAGACCGTCACTTGTCACCTCAGGCAGGGTTATATGAGATGCCATCACCATATCGGTCTTGGCGAAATTATCGGCAAAGGGAATAAGCTCACATTCTTTAAGCTCGTCCCAGCTTTTATCAAGACGGACATAGCCTGTGTGGGTGTCGTTTGCCGTATCGCCGTGCCCCGGGAAGTGCTTGATTGTTGCCATAACACCTGCTTCGTGGAAGCCGTCAATGGCGTTGGACACCATTTTGCTTACGATTTCAGGGTCATTTGAAAAGGCACGCTTGCCGATGACAGGATTATCGGGGTTGCTGTTTACATCGGAAACAGGGGCAAAATCAAGGTTTACGCCGTACTTTTTAAGATATGTACCGATGGTCTTGCCAACATAATGAGCGGCAGATTCCCCCTCGATATCGCCCATACTGTGGAAGGACTGCACCTTGAAATTGTCATTCTTTGCAATTCGCGAAACTGTGCCCCCCTCCTCGTCAATGGCAACAAAAAGGCTGTGTTTTTTAAGCTGATTTGTGAAGTTTATCAGCCCATCAGGGGTATCGAGATTCTGACCGAAAAGCACAACACCGCCCACAGGATATTCCTTGAGGGCTATGGACATATTTTCATCATAGCCTGTGTGGTTTCCGCCCAGATTTTCAGGACGTACTATGAACATCTGCCCGACTTTTTCACGGAGTGTCATGCTTTCAAGAAGCTTTTCATCCTTGGTTTTCTCAGCTTCAGTAGGGGCTGTTGTGGGTTCTTCTATTGTGATTTCAACATTTTTTGTTGTGGTTTCCTCAGGCTGTGCGGTGGCAGCCGGAGTTGTCACCTCCACATTTGTACAGCCTGAAAGCATTAAAAATGCCAGTAAAAGAGCGAAAATGCGCTTCATTTTATATCTTCTCCAGAGAAATTCTCTTTTTCTTTACATCGACATCGAGGACACGGACATTGATGATATCGCCGACAGAAACAACATCCATCGCACGGTTTACGCGGTGCTTTGCCAGCTTGGAAATATGGACAAGACCGTCCTGATGGACACCGATATCGACGAATGCGCCAAAGTCGGCAACATTTCTTACTGTGCCCACAAGCTCCATACCAGGCTTTAAGCTTTCTATATCGAGGACATCTGTGCGGAGGACAGGCTGTGGAAGGCTGTCACGAGGGTCGAGACCAGGCTTCTGCAGTTCACGAACGATGTCAGCGAGAGTGATTTCGCCGATGCCAAGCTGTTCAGCCAGCTCCTTCATATTGTAATTCCTGATTTTTTCGCCAAGGTCGCCCAGATTCTTGCTTTCAACATCCTTGAGGGTATAGCCGAGGATTTTGAGTAATTCTTTAGCCGCTGCATAGCTTTCAGGATGAACCGAAGTCATATCAAGCACATCCTTGCCGCCGTTGATGCGGAGGAAGCCTGCGCACTGCTCGAACGCCTTAGGACCGAGACCCTTGACCTTTTTGAGTTGAGTGCGGGACTCAAAACGTCCGTTTTCAGCGCGGTATGCGTAGATATTCTTGGCAAGACTGCCGCTTACGCCCGAAATATAGCTTAAAAGTGATGGAGATGCAGTATTCACATCGACACCTACGTTGTTTACGCAGTATTCAACAACGCCGCCGAGGGACGAAGCAAGCTGCTTTGGATTGCAGTCGTGCTGATACTGGCCGACACCGATTGCCTTAGGGTCGATTTTTACAAGCTCAGCAAGAGGGTCCTGCAGTCTTCTTGCGATGGAAACGGCACTACGGAGGGAAACGTCAAACTCAGGGAATTCCTCTGCCGCAAGCTTGGATGCGGAGTAGACAGATGCGCCGCTTTCGCTGACTACCATATAGGAAACAGGGCGGTCTGCCTTCTTGATCATATTTGCAACGAAGATTTCAGATTCCTTGGAAGCTGTGCCGTTGCCGATGGAAATAATGTCAATATTGTGCTTTTTAATAAGACCTAAAAGCACTCTTTCGGCATCTATTGTCTTGTTCTGCGGTGGTGTAGGATAGACGACAGTTGTGTCGAGGACATCGCCCATTTCATTGACGACGGCTATCTTACAGCCTGTGCGATACGCAGGGTCAAAGCCCATTACAACGCGGTTTTTGACCGGCGGCTGAAGGAGGAGATTTTTGAGATTTTCGCCAAAGACCTCGATAGCGCCTGTCTGGGCATTTTCTGTCAGCAGATTTCTCATTTCATTTTCGACAGACGGCGCGATAAGGCGGTCAAATGCGTCCTCAGTAGCTTCAATTACAAGCTGGCTTGTAGTGCCGAGAGGGACTCTTACTGTATTTCTGCGGAGATAGGAGATAATTTCAGGGCGGTCAGCATTGATTTTGACCGAGAGGAAGTCCTCCTTTTCACCGCGGTTAATGGCGAGGACACGATGGGATTTGATGTACTTGATAGGCTCACTGTTGTCGTAATAAAGGCGGTAAACGCTGTCCTCTTCTTTTTTAGCCTTTGTGACGATCGTGCCTGTCTTGTGGTAAAGGCGCTTGATTTCCTTGCGGTAGTCGGCATTGTCAGAGATTTCTTCGGCAATGATGTCCTTTGCGCCCTGCAAAGCTTCTTCGATAGTATTTACGCCCTTTTCCTCGCTGATATATTCGGCAGCTAAAGCTTCTGGGGATTCCTTCGCCTTCTGCTCGAGAATAATCTTGGCAAGAGGCTCAAGCCCCTTTTCCTTGGCGATAATAGCGCGTGTTCTTCTCTTTGGACGGAATGGGCGGTAAATATCGTCAAGCTCGGAGATTGTGACAGCCTTGCTGATTTTTTCAGCAAGCTCGTCTGTCATCTTTTCCTGCTCTGTGATAAGACGGGAAATTTCCTCCTTCTTGCTTTCAAGATTGCGGAGGTATTCAAGACGGTCGGCAAGCTTACGGAGAATCTGATCGTCAAGCTGACCGTGGGCTTCCTTGCGGTAACGGGCGATAAACGGGATTGTGTTGCCCTCATCGATAAGATTTACGGCAGCCTCCGCCTGCCATGGCTTTATGTTAAGTTCTTTGGAAAGAACCTCAATAATGTTCATATATGTACTCCTTTTAAGGTGATTTGCCTGTTTTAGGCTACCCTTATATTATAGCGCAAAGTTGCATTTTAGACAAGAAAAAAATAAGGGATGCCACCGCATCCCCTGTTAGTGTGTTAATCAAGTATAACAAGCTTTTCTTTTGCAAGTATTTCTTTGCGATACTCGTCGTCTATCTTTACGATTCCGCTCAGCTTGCCTATGTATAATTCCTGCTCAAGCATTTCATACTGGGAATCCCAGTATTCATCATAGGTCATTTCCGCCCCTTCAAGGAACTTTTCAAACTCATCCATATTAACGGCATTTCGCCCTGCTTCCTTCTGGAGGGAAATATAGTCCTTTACTTCCGAATCAGAAACGGTAATGCCGTTTCGTTTGGCTTCTTCCACCAATGCCGCTCTTTCTGCAAGAAACTCTATGGCATCTTCTCTCGTCTTGCCGCCTGATGTAAGGGCATAACCCTCGGTTATATTTTCAACAGCGGCGTTATAGACTTCTATGCTGTTTCCCTTTGCGACAATATAGTCTTTTCCGCTTGCAATCGCTTCCTGCTTCTGCTTTTCAAGCTCGCCGTATTTCTGCAGTTTTTCGGCTGTATCAGCCCCCTTTGGAAGCACAATGAAAGCCAGTAAAACACATATAACAAGGCATAAAACAACAAGCACTTTTCTGTTCATTTCAATACCCCTCGTTTATAGCTTTTAATGAGTATATTATATTATATGGTGAGCCATTTGTCAATTTGCAGAAACTCTTTAAAAAAGCTTGTGCCATTTGGTTGGAGATTCTTCACTGCGTTCAGAATGACAGGAAGTTTGTAGCCTCGCCTTTTTCAAAGGAGAGGTGGCTTGCGGCAGCAAGACGGAGAGGTTTGTTATTCAATCGGTCGGAGACACCTTAATTTATGCCGTAAGGCATAGTATGTAATCACACGCAGTGTGTATGTAATTGCGGAGCGTATGGCATCACCGCAGGTGTATGTTATCGGTGCCTGCGGCGAATTGTATAAGG
>JAFSBG010000003.1 GCA_017441945.1 Clostridia bacterium | reverse complement strand
GTTCGTGGTGGTGATCATGGTCATGGCCGCAGGAGCAATGTTCGCCATGTTCGTGATGGTGGTCATGGTCGTGACCGCAGGAGCAATGCTCGCCGTGTTCGTGATGATGGTCATGGTCGTGACCGCAGGAGCAATGCTCGCCGTGTTCGTGGTGGTCATGGTCGTGACCGCAGGAGCAATGCTCGCCGTGTTCGTGGTGGTGATCATGGTCGTGACCGCAGGAGCAATGTTCGCCATGTTCGTGATGGTGATCATGGTCGTGACCGCAGGAGCAATGCTCGCCGTGTTCGTGGTGATGGTCATGCTCATGCTCATGGTGAGCCTTCATAGCTTCGGCAAGGAGGTCTTCCTCCATTGTGCCCTTTTTAAATGCGTCGAGAATCTGCTCATTGCTCAGCTTGTCGAGATGAGTTGTGATGATATTTGTATCCTTATTGATTTCGCGCACGATTTCAACAGCCTGTGTAATCTTTGCTTCACTTGCCTTGTCTGTGCGTGTGAGAAGGATGCAGTTGGAATAAAGAATCTGATCTTCGTAGAATTCGCCGAAGTTTTTGCGGTACATCTTTGCCTTTGTGCAGTCGACAACTGTGATGCACGAATCGACTGTGATGTTTTCGTCGCCTGTATTGTTGACCGCTGCGATGACGTCAGAAAGCTTACCAACGCCCGATGGCTCGATGATGATACGGTCAGGGTTATAAGTTTCAACAGTTTCCTTGAGAGCCTTTGTGAAGTCGCCTACCAATGTGCAGCAGATACAGCCCGAATTCATTTCTGTGATTTCAATGCCTGCATCCTGCAAAAAGCCGCCGTCAACGCCGATTTCACCAAATTCATTTTCAATGAGGACAAGCTTTTCGCCCTTGAAAACGTCAGCGATAAGGCGCTTTATAAATGTTGTCTTGCCGGCGCCGAGAAAGCCGGAAATAATGTTCACTTTTGTCATTTTACCGAACCTCTTTCTTTTTTTATTTTCACTAAATTTTATTATATCACTAATTTTTATTTTGCACAATAAAAATAATGCGACAATATTTTGTGTTTTTTGTGAATTTTTGAAGTTGTACATTATGTGTAAGGTTTACTTGACACGCATTGTTTATTATGATATTATGTATGTAAGGTTAACCTGACACAGGAGGTGTAGACTTGATAAATAATGTTAAAGAAATGCGTGAAAAGCTTGGACTCACACAGAAGGAATTGGGCGAAAAGGTTGGTGTTTCACGACAGGCTATAAATGCAATAGAAACAGGAAAATTTGATCCTTCTGTCTGGCTCGCCTATGATTTAGCCAGATTTTTCAATTTAAGTATCGAGGAATTGTTTGACTTTGAAAGGAGCGAGAGAAAATGAAGTTTTTCAGAAAACCTGCCGTAAATGCCGCTGTTATTTCGTTGATTTCCACCTTCTATGCCTTTGTTTTTATTTTCACTTCGGGGCACATGGAATTTGAAAGTATGCTGAATCATTCCAAAACGCTGAACAGCTCATTCTGGAATGGATGGTCTGATTTTATAAAGAATGGGAATATAAAATATATCGGCTGCTTTTATATAGCTATGGCACTTATCATTGTAATTTTTTCACTTATCCGTAAAAAAGAATATGACGAATATCAGGCAGGCGTTTTTGAAAAGGGAGTTATGATTATGGGTGCAGTAATGCTTTTCCTCTTCCCTGTCACCCTCATTTTGATTCTCAGTGATGCAAATTATGCAGTTGAAATGCTGATGTTCCTTGTAACTGCTCATTGGAGTATAGTTCTTATAGCAGATTTTATTTATGTAATCAGATGGATAAATTCATAAGTGATTGTATTTTGTGTCAACCCCTCCGTCACACTGCGTGTGCCACCTCCCCTTGCACAGGGGAGGCTAAGAGAGGGGATGTCGGTCCCTACAATCATATTTTCTTAACAAGTCAGGCAAAAAACAGAAAAAGCCTCCGCTCACGCGAAGGCTTTTGTTTTAGTTATTATTGATATGTACGTCGAGCTGATTATATGGGATTGTGATGCCGCGTTCATCGAAGGCGTACTTGACTTCTTCGAGAAGATGGCACTTTGTCTCAAAATAATCGGCTTTTGCTACCCAGCATCTTACAATGATATCGACAGAGCTTTCGCCCAGATTCCACACTCTGATAAAAACATTTCTGTCGTGCTTTACAAAATCGCAGTTGTTTACCATTTCTTCGATAATGCTCTTTGCCTTGCGAGTATCACAGCCATAGCCGATAGGGAACATAATTTCAAGCTGACGAAGCTCTTCTGCAGAATAGTTGACGATAGTGTTCTTGGAAAGTGTGCCATTTGGTACGAAAATGCGCTTGTTATCCACAGTATTGAGAGCTGTGTGGATAAGACCGATCTGATCTACTGTACCCGAAATGCCGCAGGCTTCGATGAAGTCACCAGGCTTAAATGGTGTTGTCGACATGATGAGAATGCCGCCGGCGATATTGGAAAGGCTGTCCTGCATTGCGAGAGAGAATGCAACGCCCAATGTACCGGCAAGAGTGATGAGAGATGCAGGCGGAAGACCGAGCATATCTGCAACCGTTGTGACGAGCACGAAATAGAGGGCGAATTTGATGACTGAAACGATGATCTTTTCAAGTGTTTCGTTAAGTTTTGTTCTTTCGAAAATTTTCACGACCAGCTTCATAATGTATTTGATAGCAATGAGACCGATCATTATTGTGAGGATGATACCGACGATGCTCTGGAGATTGAGCTTTGTCAGCACATCTGTCAGCATATTTGTTGCTTCTGTTGTTTCTGGCATTTTTCTTCTCCTGTTCTTCAATTTTTTACGCCAAAATATTATAGCATAATTTTTCCTGTTTGAACAGTACATTTTTTAATTTTGCCGCATATATTGAAATGAAAACTAAAATAAACAGGAGGATTAAAATGCCACAGGGAAAATATATGCCTGAAGGGCTTTTCGACAGCCAGCTTATGGCGTCTTATATAAACAGCGAAGCGGGAATGACAAAGGCTATGGAAACAGGGGCGATTTTGCAGGGCACGGTTACACGGTGCGACAGCAGGCACAATCTTTACTGCGATGTGGGGGCTTTCAAGGGGATTATTCCACGGAATGAGGCTGTGTTTGACACCGCTTCGCCGTCAAAGGAAATTGCCGTTATTTCAAGAGTCGGCAAGCCTGTCTGCTTCAAGGTTATCGGATTTGAAAAGGGACTTTACATACTTTCACGCAGGGCGGCACAGAAGGAGGCTATGGAGTATTTTCTCGCAAATCTCTCATGCGGTGATATTTTAAGGGGCAAAGTGACTCATATTGAGCCTTTCGGTGTATTTGTCGACATCGGCTGTGGAAATGTATCCCTTATCGGCATTGAAAATATTTCGATTTCGCGAATTTCCTCCCCCCATGAAAGATTCCGCACAGGACAGGAGATTCTGTGCGCTGTAAAATATATTGATAAGCCGATGAAGCGCATCACGATGACTCACAAGGAATTGCTCGGCACATGGCGGGAGAATGTTTCCCGTTTCAATGTGGGTGAAACTGTCCGCGGCATCATCAGAGGCATCGAGGATTACGGCATCTTTGTCGAGCTGGCGCCAAATCTTTCGGGTCTTGCCGAATACAAGGAGGGCGCGGCTGTGGGGCAGGAAGTTTCGGTTTACATAAAGTCGATTATCCCTGAAAAGATGAAGGTGAAGCTGCTTATCATAGATACCCTCGAGCAGAAAAAGCGCAAACTGATTGACGAAAGCGACTATTATGTCAGGAGCGGACACATGGTTTCTTTCCGATATTCGCCGCCCGAATGCACCGTTAAAAAGGCTGAAATAATTTTTTAATTTTTTTGAAAAAAATGCTTGACTTTTGTTGTTTCCTGTGTTATTATATAAAGGCAGTCGGGAAACCGACCAAGAAACAACAAAATATGCGGTCGTGGCGGAATGGTATACGCGCTAGCTTGAGGTGCTAGTGAGAGCAGTCTCGTGGGGGTTCAAGTCCCCCCGACCGCACCAGAAAAAAGGACTTTCGAAAGAAAGTCCTTTTTTCAGCTAAATTCGTTTAATGCGAGCTAAATTAAATAAGTTTAGCTAAATTGCTCATGCAGCTAAATTGACATTCGTCAGCTTATACGAATTTTATTTACCTGTTTGAAACAATTCAGCTATTGCGCAGCAATAATTTCACTTTACAATTCATTGTAAATTTAGCTTGTTCTTATCTTGGCAGAATATACCAAAGCCACCCCTTTCGGAGTGGCTTTTTCTTTTACAATTTTTCTTTTGTGATTCTGCCGGTAATTCTGTCGAGAGCGATTTTACAGGCTTTGGAGCATTTGCCGTCGGGCAGATTTTTCACATTTGACACGGCATTGTTATAGTAAACCGAGGCATTTCCCGGCATTCCCTTTCGCTGGAAGAAATCGCCCACCGCGATACTGTACATAATAACATCTTCGGTGTACTTATTCTCAGCCGCCGCATTGACCTTGATGATTTTTTCGATGGCTGTCAGATATTCTTTGAGGGCATTATCCCCTTCGCCCTCAAGCTCGGAATAGCTTTTCGCCATATAGAGGTGAGCCATCGCAAGATTTCTGCCGAAAAATGCAGGCTCTGTCGGCTCGATTTCTCTCAGGCGCTCGATAACTTTTTTGTTGTGCTCAATAGCTTCGCAATGCTTTTTCTGCATCATATAAAGGACATTGAGAGCGCTTTCGCTGCGTGAAACAAGGAGAGACTGGTCCTTTGTGCGAAGTGCGCCGAAAATCGCCTTTTCAAGGCCGAGAGCATTTTTGAAATGGGTTTCAGCTTCGGCAATATTGTTGCGAACCGAGCTGATGCAGCCGAGTCTGTAATAGCTGTCTGCATGGAGCTTGACGATTTTGGCATCGACCTTCTCATCCGATGTGTAAGTTGCGCCGATAGCCTCCTTGTGGAGCAATTCAGCATTGGAAAGCAGTTTCTTATCGGTATCGCTCAGGTCTCGCGGGACAGGAACTGTGTTGTTCATGCCAAGCAGCAGCTCATAAAGTGAAGCGTGCTTGCGTGCCGCCTTTGCAAAGGCATAGCTATGAGCCGCCTTGTCCTCCATACAGAGCTTTCGGATGGTCTCCAGCATATCGGAATAGCACTTTTCCGCCTCCGAAGGCTTTTTGCACCGAAGATTGATATCACCCTTGGCTTCGGCAATATTTGCCTCCATAATCAGGCGTTCAGGTGTATTGGCAGGTATCATACTATACATTTCTGCCCGCACAATGTCGATTTTCTTTATCTGCTCATCGGCATTGTCCTTGGTCTGTTTTACAATATTTACCAGTAATTCATTTATCTTTTTTACAATGGTTTCGTTCATTTTATTCCTCCGCCGCCATTTTTTCAAGGACGGTATTTTTGTCAGGGACAGACGGGATACCACCTTGCTTTTCTGTCGAAAGCGATGCGGCTGTAGCGGCATATTTTCCAATATATTCCAGTTCTGCGGCAGTCAGCTTATCAGCAGGCTTGCCTGTTTCAAGAAATCTTGCTACGGCTGAACCGCCGAAAATATCACCTGCGCCCGTTGTGTCGATTGCATTGACCGAAGGCGCTTTTATCTCAACAATATGGTCGATATTGGCAATAATCGCGCCTTCCGCGCCCTTTGTTACCATAATCAGCTTTACGCCCATATTGCGCATAAGGTAGATAGCCTCGTGCTCACTCACCAATTCACGCCAGAAATAAGCCACTTCTTCGTCGCTGATTTTGACAATATCCGCCTGATGAAGCCCCCATTCGATGGCTTTTCGGGCATCAGCCATATTTTTCCAGAGAGGCTTGCGGAGATTAGGGTCAAATGAAATAAGCTTTCCCTGCTCTTTTGCGCAAGCAACTGCCTTTTCGGTAGCCGATTTGGAAGGCTCATCAGTAAGGCTGAGAGTGCCGAAATGGAAGATTTCGCACCGGTCGATAAGGCTTTTATCAACCTCATTCCATTCAAGGCAGGTGTCTGCCCCCGGCTTGCGTGCAAAGCTGAAACTGCGGTCGCCGCTTTCGTCATTGGTAACAAAAGCAAGGGTTGTGAAGGCATTTTCGTCAAAAACAATACCGTTTGTGCCGATATTCGCTTCATTTAATGTATTTACAAGCATTTTGCCGAAGGCATCGTCGCCAACCTTGCCGATGAAATCTGTGCTGACGCCGTATTTTGCCAGAGCGGCAAGATAGTTGCAGGGCGCGCCGCCCGGATTGGCTTTCATTGTGGGATAACCCTTTTCATCGAGGGAAATCTGAGCAAAATCTATGAGAAGCTCGCCGAGAGCCACAACTTTTGCCATACTATTTCACCTCCGGATACTCGTTGCACAGCAGACGATAGGCAGGCTCATCCTCCTCGATTGTGGGGAATCTGCCGATAGGCTCGGCAAAACGGTTGTCGTTGTTATCGTCGTTGCACTGGCTGACTTCGCCTAAAAGCACATCGCCTGTGCCTTCTTCAACTGTAAAATCATGGTAAAGGCGCTGCTGAATATGAATGCTTTCGCCCGGTGTCAGGCGAATCTGGGAGCCTGCAGGAACCGTGTATGTTCTGCCGTCTGTGTGGACGGTAACATCGCTTTCGTAGTCGATGCTCTCGTCAGCATGGCTGTTGTAGACACGGATGAGCACATTTCCGCCGCCGCGATTTATGATATCCTCGGTCTTATACCAATGGAAATGATTCGGCGAATACTGTTTTTCCTTGAGGAAAAGCAGCTTTTCGGCATAGACTTTAGGATATTTTTCAGGCATATTTCGGTTGCCGTTGCGGATAGTGATAAGCGAAAAGCCCATCTTTTCAAAGTCGCCCATGCCGTAATCTGTGATGTCCCAGCCAAGGGCGCAATCGCGGATTTCATCATATTCATGGCCCTTTGTCTGCCATTCTTCAGGGGTGAAATTACAGAAAGGCGGCAAGTAACAGCAATGTTTGCGGCACATTGCCTCCATTTCCTTGAGAGCTTTATTTATTTCAGAGCGTTTCATAGCCTTGTCTCCTTTGGGATTGATGTGTATATTTTACCACATTTTGCATCTGTTGACAACTGCATAGAATTCGCTATAATTATAAATGAGGTGATTTTTATGAAAACTTTATATATTTCCGACCTTGACGGCACGCTTATCCATTCGGATACGAAAATCAGCGAATTTACTGCACAGACTATCAACAGACTTGTGGAAAACGGGCTGATTTTTTCTTATGCCACCGCCCGCTCATGGCACACTTCTGTCAAAGTGACCGAGGGGCTCAGGGGGCATCTTCCGATTATTTTATACAACGGCGCTTTTGTTCTTGAAAATGAGAGCAAGAAGATTATTGCTTCCAATTTTTTCCATAAGGACACTGTAAAATACATACTCGACAAGCTTATCGAAAGTGATATTTATCCTCTTGTTTATTCCCTTGACAGTGGGCATGAGCATTTCAGCTTTGTCAATAATGATGAAAAAATAACATGGGGACTTCGCCACTTTCTCGACAGCCGCGGAAAGGACTCGCGATATAATCCTGTATGTAATGCCGATGAGCTTTACAGAGATGATGTTTTCTACTTCACCTGCATTGACAAACCTGAAAAGCTTGCGCCTTTATATGAGCTTTTCAAAAGAGACGTGCGGCTCAACTGCGTTTATCAGGTGGATATTTACAGCAAGGCTCAATGGCTTGAAATCATGCCGAAAGCCGCTTCAAAGCGCAATGCTGTTTTACAGTTAAAGGAAATTCTTAAATGTGATAAAATCGTCTGTTTCGGCGATGGCAGGAATGATATTTCCATGTTTGAAATCGCTGATGAGTGCTATGCTGTTTCCAATGCCGCCGAAGAATTAAAGGCTGTTGCGACTGGGATAATTCTGTCAAACAATGATGACGGCGTGGCGAAGTGGCTGCTTGAAAATGTCTGACCGACTTGACAGAATGCATAAATGTGGGTATAATATTTTGTGGTAATTTAACAGGACAGGATTTATTTATGCGTTCAAAATATTCACACCTCCCGACGCTGATTTTAGGCTCTGCCATCTTAGCTTTCGGGATGTTCAACATTCATTCCCGCTCGCCTGTCACCGAGGGCGGCATTCTTGGGATGACACTTTTCATTCAGCACTGGTTTGGCATTTCCCCTGCTTTTTCGGGGTTTGTCATGGATGTAAGCCTTTTTCTTCTCGGCACGAAATATTTCGGCAAGGAATTTTTGGGCAACGCCGTCACCGCCAGCCTGATTTTTTCGGTTTTTTACAGAATATATGAGCATATCGGCTATATGCTGCCTGATATCAGCCATTCGCCCCTTATGTGCGCCATTTTCGGCGGCATTTTCGTGGGCGTCGGTGTTGGGCTTGTTGTCCGTCAGGGCGGCGCGGCGGGCGGCGATGATTCGCTGGCGCTTGTGCTTTCACACAAGTTTGGCTGGAGCATTGCAAACTGCTATCTGCTTACCGACCTTACTGTGCTTGCGCTTTCGCTCAGCTATATCCCCTTTTCAAAGATAGCTTATTCGCTCATTACAGTTATGATTTCGTCCAAAATCATCGAATTTATTCAGAATTATAAGATCAAGGCATAAGAAAAGCACCCATTTGGGTGCTTTTTTGGTGTCGAAAAAGTGTTTTCGACACTTCAAACGAGGCAGGCCTCGTTTGAGTTTGCATCGGTCTGCGCGCACGCCATGCGTACACTTGCCCGATAGAGGTGCAAAAATCCATGCGCATGTCCCGGATTTTTGCGGATT
>JAFSBG010000054.1 GCA_017441945.1 Clostridia bacterium | reverse complement strand
TATTCATACTATACTAATTATATACCTTAAAGTGCGCTTTAAGTCAAGAGATTTTTGTAACATACATAAAAAATCTGAATAAGATAAAAATAGAACTGCACAATGAAAGGAAGGGACTTAATATGAATCCATTTAAAGAACGGGCAATGCCAATCGACGCATCATTCAGAAACTGGTCGGGCATTTATCCAAAGCCATACTGCAAGCATGAGGTAGACCCATATACAAAGACGAGAATCATCCTGATGAACGGTACAGAGTTTGAATCGGTGTGGTTCGGTCACCGTTTCAATCGAATCTGTAACAACAACGATTTACGCAGAGAGCTTGCGCTCATTCGCCGCAGTGAGCAACAGCAGCAGAAGGTGATTGCAGCCCTCAAGCCGATGGACGAAAGCATTCTCGAGCATACCATCAGCTATGAACAGCTTGCTGTCGACCTTACAGCCGAAATGGCGCGCAAGGAGCCTGATATGATGGTCAAAGCCGCCCTCGATTTTGCTCTCCTTGAGGACTTCGACCATCTTTACCGCTATGCCGACCTGCTTGAAATGCAGCAGGGTATCAAGAGTGAACACCTTGTCGGCCATTACACCGAAATCATGCCGGGCAGACCGACAATTTCCGAGCACCGCTATCCCTTTGACAATGTAAGATGCTTCATCAATAACAAGACGGCTCATCCGCTGACAAAGCTCCACACAGCCATCATCACAGGCGCAGAGCAGCAGACGATGAACTATTATATGAATGTCGCCGCAGTTGTTGAAACGAGTGACATCGGCAGACAGCTTTATCAGGAAATCGGTCTTATCGAAGAACAGCATGTCACACATTACGGCAGCCTGCTCGACCCGAATGTCACACTTCTTGAGCATCTGCTTGCCAACGAATACACAGAATGTTACCTCTATTATTCCTGTTACCAGACCGAAACAGATCCGTATATCAAAAAAATCTGGGAGCAGCATTTCTGCGAGGAGCTTTCCCATCTCCACAAGGCTGTCGAGCTTCTGCGTAAGTATGAGAAGAAGGACTGGTGCGAGGTCATTCCTGACGGCGAATTCCCTGATTTGCTTTCTCTCCATGAAAATAAGGAGTATATCCGTAAGGTGCTGGAAAATACTGTAAACTTTACAAGTAAGAACGAGGACTATGTCTGCGTCGATAAGCTCCGTCAGGACGACAGATTCTTCCTTTTCCAGCAGCGGCTCAATACACCTGTGTGCGAAGTGCCATCCCACGCAGTAATCGAGCAGTATATCGCCCTTAACGGCATGGACTACCGCTATGAAATCCGCGAAAACCCAATTCCACAGCTCCGCGACCGCAGGAACGACAATACAACCGTCGGCAGATGTATGTAATAAAACTGTAAATTCAGCCGCAAAATCCCCATTGTTAATATGCGTTGCTTGCGGCAACGGCCTGTTGCGAGTATAATAGAGCCATAAAAAGGAGGCTTTATTATGCTTAATGAAAATCTTAAAACGCTGAGAAAAGCAAAAGGAATGAGCCAGGAAGAGCTGGCTGTCAGGCTGAATGTGGTGCGGCAGACCGTTTCAAAATGGGAAAAGGGTTTGTCGGTGCCTGATTCCGAAATGATAATCAGGCTTGCTGAAACTCTCGATACAACGGTCGCCGTTTTGTTGGGGGAGACTATAATGCCACCTGAAAGCGAGGATACGCTGTCTGTAATTGTAAATAAGCTGGAGCTTATCAATGAGCAGATGGCCCGTCAGGCCGAAAACCGCCGTAGGACGTGGCGTGCTGTATTTACTGCAATTGCCATAATAGCACTGGTCATCATTGTTTTTGAACTGATCGGACATGTGGGACAGGAGAGAATGATGGCAGATCTGGGTATAATAGGCGGAGCAGACGGTCCTACGCAGATAGTCGTATCCAATGGTATAAGTTATACATCGCTCATTTTGCTGGCTGTTGGTCTTATAGGCATATACAGAACCAAAAAGGAAAAATAAAACGAGCATCTGCAAAAATGACAACACAACCGTCGGCAGATGTATGTAACGATATCAGTATAAATGTAGGGGAGGGTCTCTGTGCCCTCCCGCAATAAAACAAAAGCCACTCAAATGAGTGGCTTTTGCTATATAGAATTACTGACCAACTTTTATCTGATTCATATCGAGGTTGTAATACCACCATTCATGCTTCTGATTCCAGTAATACAGTTTATGGATATCCTTACTCAATTCACCGTCTTTTGTGCCATTGTATTCAGGCTCAGGATATAAATTTTCAAGCACACGCCACTCGCTCAGCCAGTGACCTTAGCCGGTAGTGGTATTGAGGCGGTAAACATCGTGGTTGATATCTTTGCCTATGCTGTTTATCAGTTTTCCATCAATAGCTTCATCATAGTAGAAGGAATATGTTCTCCATTCGCCGCTCTTTGTCTTTAAGAACTGGTCGGGAGCAACATGCTGTCCTTCACCAAGAATACCGTTAGGACCCTTTTTGAGGACAACCTTTGTGCCGTCCTGCTTGATGAAAATATCACCTTCACGCGCAAGACGAGGAGTTGGTTCACCATAATGGATTGTCATAGGCAAGAGGAGAGATACATCTGCACGAGCATCCTTGTTTACAAGTCTGTATGCCACCATAGCGCCCTGCTCACGTGTGAGAGTCTTGCTTGGAGCGAATGTACCAACATCGCCATAGCCTGTGATAAGTCCCATTGAGAATGCCTTGAGAGCATAATCCTTATAATAACTGCCAATTGTCGAGTAGTCCTTGAGCATGGAAGTATCGACAAGAGTGCCTGCCTTTTCGCCCTGCTTTTCAGCAGTACGAACTGCAATAAGAGCCATTTCTTCGCGAGTCATAGGCTTTTCAAGCTTTGCGTAATCAAATTCGCTTTCGCTGATAAGTCCCTTCTTGACAGCAAGCTCATAAGCGTTTGAGAACCATGTCTTGCCGCTGCCCATAGCAGAAAGCTCGTCTGCATAGAGATAACGAGTCATAACTGTGATGAACTGTGCCTTGGACATTGTGCCCTCAGGCGAAAACTCGCCGATACCATACATATCAGGGTCCTTTGTGCCGTTGAACATACCAAGCTTTACCATTTCCATAATAGCATCGTGTGACCATCTGCCGGTTGCCACGTCGGAGAAGGATTTAAGCTCTGGCTTATATTCCTGACAGTCTTCGATTACGAAAAATGCTGAAGCACCGGCATTCATAACTCGGCAGGAAGCATAGTATACGCCTTCCTTGACTAATGTATAATGTCTTGCGCCATCATCTGCCGGAATATGTTCTTCAGGCATAAGAGAAGGAGCAAAAGAAAAATCTTTTGCGTATGATACACCGCCGCCAATCTGCTCAATGGCAGCAGGAGTTTCGTCATTGAACTGGATTTCCACAGGACCTGTGCAGTAATAAACATCAACTTCGCCCGCCATGTAAAGGTGAATTGGCTCGCCCTTGTCAATTCGAGACGCATTGACTTTGAATACGTAGTCAGGGATTACATTGCCGTAAAAATATTCTGCAGGAATAGTAAACTGCAGATGGTCATTTGCCGCAAATACCGACATAGGCATAAGCATAGCAAGAATGAGAAGTGTGCTGAGTATTCGTTTCATATAAAATCCCCCCTTATTTATGATAATTCAAGCATAGCACAAAAGCTGAAAAATATCAACAAAAAGCCACTCAATCGAGTGGCTTTATACTTATTTCCAATATTCCTTTTTTACAACTCTGTATGCAGGCTTATAATGCTGGTGATACTGTTTTGTATGAGAAGTCGGGCGGATTCCGCCGGAAAGATATTCCTTAACAGCTGCCTTTGCCTCTTCAAAACCAAAAGCAAAAGCTCCGTCTTTGGCAAGAACAACAAACTCATCAAGCTTTGATTCAAAAACAAAATCGCTTCCGCCACCTTCGTTTGCGCTCTTTACAAAAGCCTCATTGAGCTTTCCAAGCTGAGCTTCGTCAAGGCCCTTGAGTGAAACGCGCACATAGCCGTTCCCAATATCCTGTTCAGCCTCATAAGGCAGATTATGGGTGTCCTGCCATTCGTTTACCAGCCTCTTCTGAGCATAATCCTTGTCTGCAATAAGGTGCCCCGGACCAAATTCGTGCTGAAAAATCAGCTTGATATAGTCCTGCGGCAAGGCATAAGGATGAAGTTTCTTTTCCAGTAAAATATATTCTTTCATATAATAAATCCTTTCACTATTTCTTGGCTTCCTCGTAGGATGTAGGGGCGGGTTTCCATGCCCGCCCGCCTAATAAATGCGCCGCAGGCACCCATTTAGCCTCCCCTGTGTAAGGGGAGGGGGACCATTCTTAGAATGGTGGAGGGGTTGTCTGATATTAAATGCGACTTGTGTAAGTGCTCCTTGGGTATCACACAACACTTCTTCACTATTACATATTACTTAAAAAAATACCGCCGCTATATAAAACGGCGGTATTATAATTTTTAGTGCTTCTTCTTGCTTGCAAATGGCGGTTCATCGCCGTCGTTAAGCGGCTTGAGCTTTTTGAAAAGCCATGTCATCATAGGAACAGCAAGGAAGAGGAAGGAGAACAGGTCGGAAAGCGCCTGAGCGCCTGCAAGACCGTATTCGCCGATGCCGAACATATTCTCCAGAATTGGAGGGAGAATCAGAACTATAGGAATGAGGAACAAAAGCTGGCGTGACATACTGAGAACGAGATTCTCAACAGGTCTGCCTATCGACTGGAACATATTACTGGAAACCATAACGATGATGTGCGGAATAAGCACAACGCAGAGTGTACGCACCTTGAAGGATGCAACTGCAAGAACAGTAGGGTCGTTTTCCGAGTTGAAGAAACCGATAAGCGTTTCAGCGCCGAGGAACATTGCTGTGCCGAGAATGAGAGCGCAGATCGAGCCGATCTTGACGGTTGTCATGTAAGCTTCCTTAACACGCTTGTATTTCTTTGCGCCCCAGCAGAAGCCTGCAACAGGACCGAAGCCCTGGGAGAAGCCCATGATAGCAGAAGCGATAAGACGGTAAAGCTTGTTGGCAACAGAGATAGCGGCGAGAACAGCAGTGCCGAAGCCCTTTGCAACATGGTTGGAAATAATACCGCCGACAGACATAAGGCTCATACGCAAAAAGGCAGGAATACCCATCTTTGCAACTTCGCTCATTATATCCCATTTCAGCTTGAAATGCTTGAAATGAAGCTCAAGCATAGCTGTCTTCTTGATATAAGGAATAGCGAGAACACAGCAGCTGAACATCTTGGAAAGGGCAGTAGCGCCTGCAGCGCCCGAAACTCCCCAGCCGAAAACATTGATGAACAGAGGGTCAAGAATTATATTGAGGAAACAGCCTGAACACATACCCCACATAGCATAAGTTGTCGAGCCTTCGCTTCGCAGAAGCTGATTCATGATAAGGTTAGCTGTTGTAAATCCTGATGAAAGCATGATCCAGTGTGCATAGTCCATGGAATACTGGAGAGCTGAATCTGTAACACCGAAAAGACGTACTATCGGTTCTTTGAAGAATACGCAGATAAAACCTAACATAAAGGAGAAAAGAACACCGATAGTGAGAGTTGTTGTTGCAACGGAAGAAGCCTTTTCGTCTTCTTTAGCGCCCATAAGACGGGATATGTAGCTGGCGGCACCCATTGCAAAACCCATTGAAATAGAGCGGAGCAGATTCATAAGCGAATCGTTTACCGCAACAGCAGCGGTGGCATTCATGCCAAGCTGACTGACGAAGAAAGTGTCGGCAAGATTATATATCGAGTCGATCATCTGAGAGATAATCATCGGTATGGCAACTCTTGGAATGACCTTCATCATCGGGTCTTCAAGCATCATACGGCGACGAGCTTCTCTCTGTAAAGCTTGCTTGTTTGCGTCCAAAGCAAATTACCTCCATTTCTTTAAGTAACTTAATGAATATATTTTACACCCATTTAAAACATAAGTCAAGATAATAATTTTTTATCAAACTTTAAGCGATAAAAAGCCGCTTTTCCATAAAAGCCTCCCCTGTGCAAGGGGAGGTGTCAATCGCAGATTGACGGAGGGGTTGTTGCTCACTTTTTTCGGACGAGCAATGCTCGCCCCTACGTACAGTCCACTTGCCTCCCTTTGGTAAAGGGAGGTGGCACGAAGTGCCGGAGGGATCGAAGCTTCAATGACTCACACTTCTTCTACGTTCGTAGAAAATTCTCTTGACAGCAATATCACCGTCATGATATAATTTCTACAAAAGTAGAAGATGAGGAGATATCTTATGAATAATATAAAACGCCTGCCCGACAGTGAGCTTGAGCTTATGCAGATAATCTGGAAAATGGAATATCCTGTTTCACGCCCGGACATCGAAAAAAACCTGCCGGAAAACCATCAGCTTGCTGCCACAACGATTCTCACACTATTAACCCGCCTTTGCGAAAAAGGATTCCTCAAGGTGGAAAAACGGGGCAAAACCAATCTGTATACCCCGCTTATCGCCGAAAAAGATTACCTTGCAGGGGAGAGCCGCAATATTCTCAACCGCCTTTACGGCGGCTCGCTGAAAGCCTTCGCAATGTCTCTGGTCGACTCAGGCGTAAGTAAGGAAGAAATCGACGAGCTGCGCAAAATGCTTGAAGATAATAAGCTTTAAAGAACTGATGCTAAAAGCACATTCGTCGGTGGCTCTTTTCAGCCATTATGACAAAAATATCTCGCCGTAAGGAGGTAAGATTATGATTACTGAAAAAGTCTTTTATGTAGCCCTTATTTCATTTATCGTATGGTATGTTTTTCGCCGTGAATGGCGGTATGAAAAGGAAGTTGCTCGTACAGGCGTTGTCATGGAATACCGCAGAGGGCGCACAACAGCCATCGGCTCTCCGATGATATTTCCCTATGCAATGCTTGCAATAACAGCAATAATACTGCTTCTTAACGGCTTCGGAAGCGCCTTTGAAGGTCTTGCCGAAATGGTATACGATTTTCTTATGACAATAAGCCTTTATTACATCGTGCTTATGGTGACATTGCCGTTTCTCCGCAAAATCATCAGCGCAAGAGCGTGCGCCTATCTCTGGATAGTGCCCGCCGCCCTTTACAATTTTATATATGTATTTAACAGACGAAACTTTTCGGTGCCGCCGTTTACAGTAAGGATTCCACGCAATATAGCCATTGCCTTTGCTGTAATCTGGCTTGTCGGCTTTGCCGTAATAATGACATGGAAAATAGTGTCCCATCTCCGTTTCCGCAGGGAAATCCTTGAAAATGCCCACGAAGTCAAGGATAAGGAAATCCTTGCCCTCTGGGATAAGGAACAGGATTTAATCGAGCGCAAAAGGGTGATTCCGCTTCTCGTTTCCGATAAAATTGGCTCGCCAATGACGATAGGCGTCCACGACGGAGCGCTCCGCACAGTCCTGCCTGCTATACATTATAATATAGAGGAGCTTGAGCTTATATTCCGTCATGAGCTTCGCCATGTCCAGCGCCTCGACAGCGAAACAAAAGCCTTCTTAGCCTTTATGCAGGCCTTCTGCTGGTTTAATCCTCTTATGTGGTTTGCTACCAAAAAGGCGGCAGAGGATATGGAATTGTCCTGCGATGAAATGGTGCTCTACAATGCCGACGAAAGCAAGCGCAAAAAGTATGCAGAGCTACTGCTCGAAACAGCAGGGGACGGCAGAGGATTCACAACCTGCCTTTCGGCAACAGCCAACAGCCTGCGCTACCGCCTTAAAAATGTAATGCTTCCGCGCAAGCGTCTTTCGGGCGCTGTCATCATTGCCCTTGTCACGGCCGCAATTATGCTGACAGGCAATATTGTAGCTGTAAGCACCAGTTACGGCAGTATAAATGATGTGATTCTTCACGACCTCGGCGATTATTTCATCAAGACCACAAGCATTCTCACGGCTGATGACTATAAATACAAGGATGTCTACGGCTGGAACGAAGAAAAGCTGACCGATTATATCGGCTCCCTTGAAATCACAAAGATAAGCAACATTATGGACGAGCCAAATGGCGAAAAACAAGGCCTTTTCCTTGCTCTGCAAGGGGAAGATGACCTTATATGGCTGAGCATTATGGATGATATCCTCGATGTGCAGGTCGTCGGAGGGGGTAAGGCTTCAGGACTTTACATCATCGAAGATAACATTGATTGGGAGCTTATAGAAAGCTGTATGGACTATACTGTGGAAAACCCTGACCCCAATCCTGTGGGCCCTACACTCGGCTTGTTCTTTGACCCTCCGCTTGAGCCTTACGAAGAAGCTTTGTACGCTCAGGACCACCTGATAAGAATGACAGAGGGCAGTAATGTCACAGAATTTGAAAAGGAAGAGCATGGGTGGAGCAGTGTTGTCGGCATAAAGCTCGACAAAGCCTTCCTTGAGTTTTCCTACGAACCTGAGGATTTTCTTATCGAAATCGAAGGCATGAACGGCGAAGG
>JAFSBG010000053.1 GCA_017441945.1 Clostridia bacterium | reverse complement strand
ATAGTCCACATAGTATTCCTGTGGATTTTCAAAGCGGAGAAGTTCAGGCCACATTGTATTTACCTGTTCCTTGCAGAAATCTCTGATTTCATGCACATCTCTGTGCTGATATACACATTCGCCCTTGACGAAAAGCGGCTCGAGAAGCGGCTTTGCTGTGTAATTTTCCACAACCTTCTTCTTCCATGTGTGAACAGGGTGGAAAAGTGTATATGGCTGGCTTTCGTCGATAACTTCGTCGTGGAGTGTCAGCACGTCGCCGAGAGCCTTGCCTGTTTCATTGTCAAAGAAGCGGTAAACCTGCTTGAAGCAAGGTGTTGTAACCTTTTCAACATTTTCGGAAATCTTGATTTTCGGTGTGTAAACGCCATCTTCCTCTGTTGCAACCAGCTTGTAAACGCCGCCGAACACAGGCTCACTGCGGGAAACGATAAGGCGTTCGCCGATACCGAATGTATCGATGCATGCGCCCTGATTGATAAGGTCTGCAATGAGGTTTTCATCGAGAGCGTTGGATGCGATGATCTTGCAGTCTTCAAGACCAGCTTCGTCAAGCATTGCTCTCATCTTCTTTGTGAGGTAAGCCATATCGCCCGAGTCGATTCTTACGCCCTTGAGACGCTGTCCCTGTGGCTCGAGGATTTCCTTTGCAACCTTGATTGCATTAGGAATACCCGACTTGAGAACATTGTATGTATCGATGAGGAGAATGCAGTTGTCAGGATAAACTTCTGCATAAGCCTTGAATGCATCAAATTCGCTGTCGAACATCTGAACCCATGAATGAGCCATAGTACCCGCTGCAGGCACGCCGAAGTCGATATCAGCCTTGACGCAGGCTGTGCCGTTTACGCCGCCGATAAATGCAGCTCTTGCACCTAAAATAGCGCCGCTTGCGCCCTGTGCACGACGGGAGCCGAATTCAAGAACAGTTCTTCCCTTTGCAGCGCGGACCATACGGTTTGCCTTTGTTGCGATGAGGCACTGGTGGTTGATTGTCAGCAGGCACATTGTTTCGATAAACTGAGCCTGAGCGGCAGGACCGCGGACTACAACAACAGGTTCACCAGGGAAAACAGGTGTGCCTTCCCTGATTGCCCATACGTCACATTCAAACTTGAAGTCACGGAGATAGGCGAGGAACTTTTCGGAGAAGCACTTCTTGCTTCTTAAATATTCTATATCATTATCTGTAAACTTGAGATTCTTGAGATATTCCACAAGCTGTTCAACGCCTGCCATAATGGAGAAACCGCCTCCGTCAGGCACACGTCTGAAAAACATATCAAAGACCGATGTCTTGTATGCCATTCTGTTCTGCCAGTAGCCGTGAGCCATTGTGAGCTGATAAAAGTCAGCCAGCATTGTGTTGTTGTCATTTTTGATAATATCCATAATATCGTACCTTTAAGTATTATATTCGACATTTTCTATGTCTGGGTATATCATACAACGAAAAGAATATTTTGGCAAATCCTGATGTTTTTTTAACGAATTTTTACTTATTTGTTCGTTGATTTTGTCGAACTTACATTGTATAATATATATTGTGATAATTCGGAAATTTTCTCAACCCACCAGCCTCCCTTGCCTGAAGGCACCGCCCGCAGGCGGCGTACATGCGAGCAACCGCCAAAGGCGGCTCTTAGCGAGTCGGAGAGGGGGACCACGAAGTGGTGGAGGGATACTCTTTGACCGAGCACAATTTTTATAAAAACGATTTTTTTACATATACAGACATTTTATGGGGATAATATGGAACACAGAGAAAGAAGCAATAAAAACAAGAAGTTTTTAAAATATATGGTTGCCGGCATCGGCTGTCTTGTCATCACAGCCGCAGGTGTTTTCGGCGGCAAGTATTACTATGACAATTATCACGACCCATTGGGCGCGCCCAACATCACAATGATGGCGCCTGCCGATAAGGATGTGGAAACTCACACTCCTGTTTCCCACATCGGCGGTACAAAATACATGGGCATTGCAGAGCGTGAAGCCATTTCGCTTCCAACAATCGACCCTACCGAGCCTGAAATACCGGAGGTGCCTGTTGATGCTCCGATCTCCTATCCGCTCGACCGCTCTGTGCCTTATGAAGAAGGCTGGAAGACAGCAGGTGCAACGCTCGACGGTCTGACAGGCTATCAGGCTAAATATACGGGGCTTTATGCGGCAAAAAAGGATATAGTCGACCCTGCAGAAAAGACTATCTACCTCACATTTGACGATGGTCCTTCTGCGAACACAGACATCGTCCTCGATGAGCTGGACAAGTACGGCGTAAAGGCTACATTTTTCGTCTATCCGGGCTCAAAGAATCTTGACAGCGTAAAGAGCCGTCTGCTTGAAATTGCAAACCGTGGTCACGCCATCGCAATCCACACATGGTGTCACGATTACAAGGCGATTTACCAGAGTGTGGACACCTTCCTTGCCGATATGGACAAGGTTGCCCGTCTTATTTATGAGACAACGGGCATCCGCCCTTGCGCATACCGCTTCCCTGGCGGCTCCAACAACAGCCGAGCAAAAAATGTCAACCGCGCAATTTTAGATGAGATGGAGCGCCGTGGCTTTGTCTGCTTTGACTGGAATTCCAGCACACAGGACGCCGAAGGCAAGCCTTTCACAGCTACTCAGCTTGCTGACAACGCCATCAAATCATACGGCAGCAAACAGCGTGTCATCGTCCTTGCCCATGACGGCGGCGGACAGAAAAAGACTCCTTATGCTGTAGGCAGAATGGTTCAGGAAGCCACAAACAGAGGCTTTAAATTCGCAGTTTTAGACAATTCCTGCCGTGAAATGCTGTTTGTAAAGAGATAGCTTTGCGCTTCGCATATGATATATTTGCAGAGCAAATACAGATGTGTGATAAATCACATTAAATAAGTTCTCTCCCTCCGTCACTTTGTGACACCTCCCTCGTCAGAAGGAGGCAGGAAATCTCTTTACCAGTGTCATTTTATTATCTTGACAAAATGTAACTTATTTTCCATAAACCTCACCTTTTACAACCGGCTTTTGCATTTTTTAAGATTTTTTATGATTTTTTATTGACAATTTCCCTCTCAGGTTGTATACTTATTCTGTTAGGTTAATACGAAACTAAGGTTAATCAATTCCAATATAGAAAGGGTTTTTTATATGAAGTACACAGGCGTAACATCACGTGGTATTATAACCCCTATTTTCAAGCAGGGCGATGACCTTGTAAAGATGATCTGCGACAGCCTCCTCGCTGCTGCTGAAGGCGAAGGCTTCAAGATCAAGAACGGCGATATTCTCGGTATGACAGAAGCTATCGTTGCAAGAACACAGGGCAACTATGCTACAACAGACGATATCGCAGCTGACATCAGAAACAAGTTTGGTGGCGAAGAAGTGGGCGTTATCTTCCCTATCCTCAGCCGTAACAGATTTGCTATCCTTCTCCGCGCTATCGCTATGGGCGCTAAAAAGGTATATGTTATGCTCTCTTACCCTTCCGATGAAGTGGGCAACGCATTCATCACTTATGACCAGATCGACGAAGCAGGTGTAGACCCATATAAGGACAGCTTCACAGAAGAAGAATTCCGCAAGGTTTTCGGCAGAAATACAGTTCACACATTCACAGGTGTTGACTATATCGACTACTACAAGAGCCTCGGCGACAATATCGAAATCGTCTTCTCCAACAACCCACGCGACATTCTCAAGTACACAAACAACGTTCTCAACTGTGATATCCACACAAGAAAGCGCACAAAGAGAATCCTTGCAAACGCAGGCGCAAAGGTTTACTCCATGGATGATATCCTCACAGCTCCTGTAAACGGCTCCGGCTACAACGAAAACTACGGTATCCTCGGTTCCAACAAGGCAACTGAAGATAAGGTTAAGCTCTTCCCAAGAGACTGCCAGAAGTATGTTGAAGGCGTTCAGGCTGAAATCGAAAAGCGCACAGGCAAGAAGATCGAAGTTCTCATCTACGGTGACGGCGGCTTCAAGGATCCTGTCGGCGGCATCTGGGAATTGGCTGACCCTGTAGTTTCCCCTGCATACACAGCAGGTCTTGCAGGCACACCAAACGAAATCAAGATCAAGTATCTTGCTGATAACGAATTCGGCAACCTCCAGGGCGAGGAGCTCAACGCTGCTCTCCGTGAAAAGATCAAGGAAAAGGAATCCAACCTCGTTGGCAACATGGCTGCTGAAGGTACAACACCTCGTCAGCTCACAGACCTTATCGGCTCCCTCTGTGACCTCACATCCGGTTCGGGCGACAAGGGCACACCTGTTGTTTACATCCAGGGTTACTTCTCCAACTTTGCATCTGACGCTGAATAATTTTTTCACTACACAATATAGAAAAGAGTGCTTTTGCACTCTTTTTTATTTATGCTTATGTGGAATTGTGCAAATCGAAAGAGATTCTTCGCATTCACTCAGAATGACAAGCTATTTTCAGCCTTCCCCTTGAGGGGAAGGTGGCAGCCACAAGGCTGACGGATGAGGTGTCCTGAGTATGTCTTCAATCAAAGCACAAGCTCCCCCGCCACGCGCAAGGCGTGGTTTGCCTCCGGCGTCAACTTTTGGCCGCCCAAAAGAACCAAAAACTGCAAACTGGTCAGGCAGTTTGATCACCAGACCACATGAGCGCCGAGTGCGCGACCGGTGGCGAGTGCCACCGCACTTATTAAATTTTGCGGGGT
>JAFSBG010000052.1 GCA_017441945.1 Clostridia bacterium | reverse complement strand
AATGCTTTGCCTGCGAGAGTTAGACTGTTCCAAAAGAAAAGGCTCGCACCAAATACGATTGCCAAAACCGCAGTTAGTATTTCAAGATTATAATTTATAATCAGCTTTTTCATTGCTACTTCCTCCGTCAAATTCAAGTTTATCTGCCTATCTATATACTATCATAATTACCACGGATATGCAAGAAACAGGCATAACAAAAAAGCCACCCTGATGGGTACATATTGTTATCCTGAAAATAGTGAAGGATCTTTACACCCAATGGCACAATCTATGTAGGGGAGGGTCTCTGTGCCCTCCCGCAATAATTATAAATCAAAAAGCCACCCGATTGGGTGGCTTTCATTATGCAATTAGATAATTTCCAGACCTGTGGAGATCGAATGCTTAACTCTGTCGCGTTCTTCTGCGCGCTTGCCGTCATTGAAACGGTCGAGTGTGCCGACGAGGTAGCCTGTGATACGTCTGATACGCTCAAACTTAGGGCCGCCGTCAGATTCCTTTCTGTGGCACATCGGACATTCTTCATCAATAATACCTGTGAAGCCGCAGACAGGGTCGCGGTCGACAGGGTGGTTGATGGAGCCGTAGCCGATGCCCGATTCCTTCATGCAGCGGATAACTGCTTCGAATGCATCGAGATTCTTTGTTGGGTCGCCGTCAAGCTCAATGTAGCTGATGTGACCTGCATTTGTAAGAGCGTGATATGGAGCTTCAAGCTTGATCTTGTCAAATGCGCTGATCTCGTGGTAAACAGGAACATGGAAGGAGTTTGTATAGTATTCTCTGTCTGTAACACCAGGAATTACGCCGTACTTCTTGCGGTCGATCTTTACGAATCTGCCCGAAAGACCTTCGGCAGGAGTTGCGATAACTGTATAGTTAAGGCCTGTCTTCTTTGTCATTTCGTCCATACGCTTACGCATAAAGCCGATGATGTTGAGACCGAGATTCTGAGCCTCTGCGCTTTCGCCGTGGTGAACACCGATGAGAGCCTTGAGACATTCAGCAAGACCGATAAAGCCGACTGTAAGTGTGCCGTGCTTGAGCACTTCGCCAACTTCGTCCTCTGGCTTGAGCTTGTCGGAATCCATCCATACATGCTGACCCATAAGGAATGGGTAGTTCTTTGCCTTCTTCTTGGACTGAATAATGAAACGCTCTGTAAGCTGTTCGGCAACCAGTGTAAGCTGTCTGTCAAGCTCTTCAAAGAAGAAGTCGATATTGCCGTGGGACTTGATAGCGATTCTTGGGAGATTTATAGATGTAAAGGAAAGGTTGCCTCTGCCGCCTGTTGTCTGGCGGGAAGGGTCATGCGCATTGCCGATAACGCGTGTGCGGCAGCCCATGTAAGCAACTTCTGTATCAGGGTTGCCTTCCTTATAATACTGGAGATTATATGGAGCATCGATGAAGGAGAAGTTAGGGAAGAGACGCTTTGCGGAAACACGGCAGGCAAGCTTGAAGAGGTCATAGTTTGGCTCGCCTTCGTTGTAGTTGATGCCTTCCTTAACCTTGAAGATGTGGATAGGGAAGATTGGTGTTTCGCCGTTGCCCAAGCCCTTTTCGTTGGCAAGGAGCACATTCTTTGTAACCATTCTGCCTTCAGCAGATGTATCTGTACCGTAGTTGATAGAGGAGAATGGCACCTGTGCACCTGCGCGGGAGTGCATTGTGTTGAGGTTATGTACAAGAGCCTCCATAGCCTGGAAAGTAGCCCTGTCTGTTTCCTTTTCTGTGTGCTTGCGTGCAAACTTCTGTGCCTTTTCAGCGATTTCTTCGCCTGCAAGCTCAACGAGATATGGCTTTTCGATTTTTTCATAGCCATTCTTGCCATCGAGTACAGGGCAAAGACCATCATTTTCAGCAGCTACTTTATCACGGATAGCGTTTACCTTGCTTTCAGCGTCTTCCATTTCGCACATAATTTCGAGAGCCTTTGCGAGATTCTTGAAATAGAGCTTTCTGAATGTCTTCTTTACGCCCTTTGCCATGCCGTAGTCGAAGTTAGGAATCGACTGACCGCCATGCTGGTCGTTCTGATTGGACTGAATTGCGATACAAGCGAGAGCGGAATAGCTCTGGATGTCATTTGGCTCACGGAGGAAGCCGTGACCTGTGGAGAAGCCGCCTTCAAAAAGCTTTTCAATGTCGATCTGGCAGCAGGTTGTTGTAAGTGTGAGGAAGTCCATATCGTGGATATGGATATCGCCGCAGGAATGAGCTTCCGAATGCTTAGGATTGAGGACAAACATGGAATAGAACTGCTTTGCGCCCTCAGAGCCATACTTGAGCATTGTGCCCATTGCAGAGTCGCCGTCGATGTTTGCGTTTTCACGCTTGATATCGCTGTCGATGGAATCGGAGAATGTAAGGTCCTCATACATCTTCATAAGACGAGTGTTCATTTCTCTGCGCTTTGTGCGTTCTGCGCGGTAAAGGATATATTCCTTGGCTGTTCTTGCGTGGCCGTTTTCGATGAGTGTATGCTCAACAGCGTCCTGCACCTGCTCAACAGTAGGAGTTGCTTCGCCGAGAGTCTTTGCAAGGTGTTCCTCAACCTTGAGAGTAAGCTCAAGAGCTGTTTCAAGATTGTCACCGCCGAGAGCCTTTGCAGCGGCAAAGATGGCGTTTGTTATTTTTTCGCGGTCATAAGGGACTTCGCGTCCGTCTCTTTTGATTATCTTTGTTATCATGAGAGTCCTTTCTGTTTTTAAATACAGTCGGTATACTATATCTATACAATAAGTTGTTTTGGTGAAACTTATGCGGCACTATATCTTGTGCCGATAAATAGTATACTCCATAATACCCGCTGTGTCAATGTGGCAATTTATACATCTTTCTGCCCGTCTTTTTATGCAATTATTTTTCATCTTTCACAAAAGAATTATAAGTCAAGGATATTTATGGAAAAAACCGATAGATTTTACAAATAATTTGCGCACAACATATAGAGAGGGAGTATTATGGGACACAAAGAATGGTATTGGTTAAAATGCAATAAAATAATAAAAAAGTTTAAAGAAAAATGTGAAAAATATACATTAAATATGAAAATTTTTCTTGAAATTTATCGAAAGGTATAGTATAATAGGTTTACAGAAGTAATATTAGCATTGGAGGTATCGTGATGCTGTTTATAGGGTACTCAAATTGCGTCACCTGCAAAGATGCGAGAAAATGGCTTGATGCCAATGGTATCGAATATGAATTGCGTGATATAAAGACAGATAATCCTACATACGAGGAGCTTAAGGAGTGGCACAAAAAAAGCGGTCTGCCCCTCAAGCGTTTCTTCAACACAAGCGGTCTTGTCTATAAGGAGATGGTCCTGAAAGATAAAATCGACAGCATGACAGAAGAAGAGCAGCTCAGGCTGCTTGCCACAAATGGCATGCTGGTCAAAAGGCCTATAATTGTGATGGATGAATTTGCGCTTGTCGCCTTCCGTCCTAAGGTATGGGCAGAAAAATTGGTAAAATAGAACTTTTCTTCATTTCAATTCCTGTTCAATAGAGAAAGATGTCGCGGAGCTCTCACCCGCGGCATTTTTCTGTTGTCTGATATAAGCCTTGCCCTTGAGGGTGAGGTGGCAGTCCGTAGGACTGACGGAGAGGGTGCTATTTAATAGCCCAATATGCCGTAGGCACACCTTGTAAAATGGGGTTTCCAAAGGGGTGCCAACCCCATGTGGTCACGGTGATCAAACTGCCTGACCAGTTTGCAGTTTTTGCAACTTTTGGGCGGCCAAAAGTTGACGCCGTAGGCAAACCACGCCTTGTGCGTGGCGGGGAAGCTTATGGTTTAGATAAAGCTTTACTCTGTAAATCAAACTTTGTTACACCGTTAAATACGCAAAAAGTCCGTCATAACGACGGACTTTTTTGCTCCAGAACATAAATAATGAGAGGTCGTTTATGGAGGAATAGACCATGGAAACCTATCGCCTGTGCTTCTTTATGGCGTAGTAGCACTTGTCGGCGGTTATCCATAGGTATATTATGACTATTCCCATGAGAATTATTCCACCAAGAAATATATTTTTCAGTATTTCAAGAAAGTTTTTCATCTTACAAAACCCCATTCTGCCTTTGCCAGCTCACGGCCGATAAAAAATACTGCTGAAATTATGATGAAAGTCAATATAATGCCCAGATATAATGTGGAAAAGCCCAATATAAGCTCGTTTATCGTGCCTGCGATAAAGAGAAACGGTATGAAAAGCTTGGCGGCAAACCAGCCAAAAAATGAAATCTCCTGCAAAGGGCTGAACCATATCAAAAGAGCAATTATCAATGGCAGATGAAGCAGAAAATAGGTCTTTGCCCCGCCTTTGTCATAGTTTGCATAACCGATATAGCCCCATATAAAAAGCAGAACAGGCGTTGTAATAATATATACACCGAGCATACTGAATACCACAGGCAGAAATCCAAGGGCGATAAATTTCAAGTTTTCTTTCATATTATCAATCCTTCCAGTAGAAAAATCCGAAGATTATCGTTGCCGAAATGAGTACAAAAGCCATTGTATACATTATATAATGCCCTCGCTGCTTGTGATAACTTCATCGGCGTAGACAGGGAAGGTGAAAACCGTCTTGAACTGGTCGCCGTCGATGGCAACGTCAAAGCTGCCGCCCGAAACCTGAGTGAAGCTCTGGGCTATCGAAAGTCCTAAGCCCGTGCCGTCGGTGCTGCGGTTTTTGTCGCCCCTTACAAATCTCTGCATAATCTCGTCAGCCGTGAAATCCATCTCGAAAGCCGATGTGTTTTTGACAGAAAGCACAGCGTTTTCTTCGGTCTTAATCAAGTCAATATATATGCGTGAGCCGGCAAGAGAATACTTGAGCGCATTGTCCACAACATTCTGTAAAGCGCGCGAAAGCTTTTTGCCGTCGGCTCTTATAACAACGGGAGACGGAGCAAGGTTGATTTTCAGCTTGGCGTCCGATGCCTTGATTTTGTCCTCCATATCGGCAAGAAGCTGATTTGTCAGCTTTGTGAAATCCAGAGGCTTGATATCGAGCTGTGCATTGCCGCTGTTTGTCTTGGCAAGGTCAAAAAGGTCACTTACAATGCCCTTGAGCCTGTCAGCCTTCTGAGCGAGAATACCAACATAATCCTTGGCAATATCATTCATTTCTTCCTTTTTCAAAAGGTCAATGTAGCTGATGATAGAGGTCAGCGGAGTTTTCAGATCATGGGAAACGTTGGTGATAAGCTCGATTTTCATGCGCTCACCCTTCATCTGCTCCTCCAAAGCTTCGCTCAAACCCTCGCTTATGTTGGCAAGCTTATCCGAGCTGTCAACAAGAGGGTCGCCATCGTCAATGCCTGCGTAATAGTCAAGGTCGCCAGAGGAAACCTTGTCTATCTGCACAAGAAGACGAGCCATCGACTGGGAATACCGTGTTGTTTTCTTAATGTAATGCCAGATGAGGACACATTCGAGAATAATTATTGAGATGCAAATCAGTATCCAGAAAAACTGCATATTCCATATTGCGAGAGCAAAAAATGCAGAGAAGCACAAAGCAACAAACAGAAGAACGGAAATTGCGACAAAGCGCACCTGAATTTTATGGAAGCCTGCGGCAAAATGCACATCTTTGAATTCCACACCTGTGAAATTGCGGATAAACTCGCCGCAAAATTCCGAAACAACCTTGAAAAATGCTTTGATTTTGTGCCAGAGCCAGCCGAGGCAGGTGCCTTTTATAAGAGTTCTTGCCTTTATTTTACGGACAAGGGAGAGGAAAATCCACATAAATCCGCAGTAAATACACTCTGCGGCAAGGCATATAAGGAACTTGCCGAAATTATAGGAGGACTTGACCACATAAGGCGAATAGGCATAGCTCATCTCGCTCATAGCAATAAATGCCATCGACACAAGGATAAACAAACCGAAAAGATGAACCTCTGTCCAGATATTGTCGGGGAAAATAGTGTGGACAAGGTTGTCCTCAGGCTTCCTGCCCGAAACCATAATGAGATAAATCACACAGACGAGGAAAACGATAAGCCTGTTGAATTCAATAGAAGCCAGATTGCGGACGGCATCGCGGTTTTCATTATAATTTTCAAAGCCCTCACCCCAATATTCATCAGGGAAGGAGATAACAGCTTTGCGGTCAGCGCGATAATTGAATGCGCCGATAAGGCTCTCGCTTATGTCGCCGCCCACCTCGGTAATCGTACCGTTTGAATAGACGATGTAATTGCCCTTGCGGAATTGGTCGATGTTATACTTGCTGTCACTTGTAAGCATTGTATTGCCTTCTTCGTCGGTGACAGCAAATTCCAGCAAATCGAGCTGTTTTATCAAATAAGGAGAAGCCGAAAACCCATCGCTTGCTCTTTCAAGCACATAATAAGTGCCGTTGTGAATCCTGCTGTGCGCATGGGAAGTTTCAAAATAGCTGTCGGCAAAAATGCTCTCAAATATGAGAGATATGTCACCCGATTTGTTTTTGAATAAAAAGTCTCCTAAATCATTTATCGCCAGCCACACCATAAGCATGGAAAGGGCGAATGCGATAATTTTCGTAAGCCTGTTACGGCTGATATTTTTCAATTTTGTAGCCAATACCCCACACCACCTTCAAATATTTTGGCTCCTTAGGATTTATCTCGATCTTCTCGCGGATACGGCGGATATGCACCATAACTGTGTTTTCAACGCCGAAAGCCTCTTCATTCCATACGCGGGAATAGATTTCCTCGGCGGAAAATACACGGCCTGCATTTCTCATAAGCAGCTCGACTATCTTATACTCTGTCGCCGTAAGGCGGACTTCTTCGCCCGAAACACGGAGCTGTTTTGAGCTTGTGTCCAGCTCAAGGTCGCCTGTCATAAGAATATCCTTTTTTATGACATTGCCCACGTCGCCTAAATACATATAGCGGCGAAGATGGGATTTAACTCTCGCTATAAGCTCACTTGGGTTAAATGGCTTTGTGACATAGTCGTCAGCCCCCATCGAAAGCCCTAAAATCTTGTCCGAATCCTCAGATTTTGCCGAAAGCATGATAATCGGCAGATTACGGCTTTCGCGTATCTTCATCGTAGCTGAGAGCCCGTCAAGCTTTGGCATCATAATGTCGAGAATTATAAGACGTATATCGCTTCGCGATGATAAAATATCGAGAGCTTCCATGCCGTCGTATGCGCAGACAGCGTCGATGTTTTCGTGTCTTAAAAGCGTCGCAATAGCGCGTGCTATCTCCTTGTCGTCATCGACAACAAGAACAACTGAGTTTTGCATTTGCATAAGAGAAAGTCTCCTTTCAAAACCTGTATATATTGTAAAGCATCAATCTTAAAATGAATGGGATGTATTTCTTACGATTTTCTTAAAATGAATAGGGTGGATTATTGTATGTCATCCTGAGCAAAGCGAAGGATCTCCTGTGATTTGTACCATCCTATAGAGCGATACCCTCATCTTCCCACGGGCGGGCATGGAAACCCGCCCCTACAACTGATCTCTTAGCCTCCCTTGCTATTCACCCCACAAAACAGGTTTTGCGGGGGACCCCGTTTATCGGGAGGGGGACCATCCACAGGATGGTGGAGGGATTGTCACCGGATAAATCGGTCGCAGACACCATAATGACAGGATGGTTTAATACCTTTTCTTACATTATATAATAAGACGATGCAAAATGCAAAAGCGTTTCAAAAAAAGAGAGCCATCAAGGCTCTCTCTTACATTATATATTATTATTTTGTAAATACGTATTTTTCAAGGCGGTCGCAGGCTTCCTTTATCATGGAGAATGGGGAAGCAAGGTTGATTCTGATATGGCAGGTGCCGCCGAAGTTTTTGCCGTCCTGCCATCCCACACCGACATCCCAGCCGGCTTTGATGATTTCGCCGATGGTTGTGCCTGTGCGCTGGCAATACTTTGTGCAGTCGACAAATACCATGTATGTGCCCTGCGGCATAGTGACTTCAACACCGTCAAACTTGCTGTTGATGAAGTCGCAGACGTATTTGGCATTGTTTTCAAGAACAGTGATGAGTTCTTCAGCCCATTCTTCGCCTTCCTTGCTGTATGCGCCGATAAGAGCGTGCTGGGAAAGAACATTCATGTGGTTGTAGTTTGTCGAGCCTGAATGTCTGCCGATACGGTCACGGAGATACTTATTATAAATAATATGATAGCTGCCTGTAAGACCGGCTAAGTTAAATGTCTTGCTTGGCGCGTAAACTGCAACAACGTGCTCGCGTGCCCAGTCGCAGGACATCTGTGTAGGAATATGCTTGTTAGGAGCATATACAAGGTCAGCCCATATTTCATCTGAGATTACAAGGCACTGATTTGCCGCATAGACTTCCATAGCCTTTTCAATTTCCCACTTTTCCCACACTCTGCCTGTCGGATTGTGAGGGGAGCAGAAAATAGCAAGGTGAATGTTGTGCTGCTTGAGCTTTGCATCCATATCTTCGTAGTCCATACGCCAGATGCCGTTTTCATCCTTTTTGAGATTGCTGTAAACAGAAGTTCTGCCCAAGCCTTCGATATCGGAGAAGAAGCCTACATAAACAGGGCTGTGAACGAGGATTCTGTCGCCCGGAGCAGAAAGGACGGAAACTGCGCTTGTAACAAAGCCGTGAACGCCGTTTTCATAGCCGATGCACTCTCTTGTGAGACCTGTGTGGCCATTGCGGCGGGACTGCCAGTCGATAATGCTGTTAAAGTATTCATCTCTTGCGGCAAAATAGCCGAAAGTAGGGTGCTTTGCGCGTTCGATAATAGCATCAGTGATGGCAGGTGCTGTGCCGAAGTTCATGTCAGCAACCCACATAGGGATTATGCTGAAGCCTTCCTTAGGTGCGTCAGGCTCATTGCCCCACATTTTCTTGCCAACATTGTCGACAGCAAGAGCGTCCATTCCGCGTCTGTCGATTATCGAAGTGAAATCGTACTTCATATTATTATCCACCTTTCAGAGTTTAGTCTATAAAAGCACAAAAGGGTGGCTCAAATAAGAGCCACACCTTCTGAAATTGTCTGTGTAACGTATATCTGCGGGCGGGCATGGAAACCCGCCCCTACATACAAGGTATGTTGATTACTTACAGAGTCTGATGATGATGTCAGCGAACATCTTACCGGAAACCATAAGTTCTTCGATAACTGCGCTTTCGTCAGGACCGTGCATATTGTTTTCTGTGCCAGGCATGGAGCAGCCGAATGCAACGCCGCCTTCGATGTTGTGAACGTATGTGCCGCCGCCGATAGCCACGCAGTAGCCTTCGTTGCCTGTGTATTCTTCGTAAGCGCCGTTGAGCACCTTGATGAATTCCGATTCAGCAGGTGTGTGGTGAGGCTTACGCATCTTTGTTGTGTTGAGCTCGATGCCGATTTCGTTCATCTTTGCGTTTACGATATTGGACATATTGTCTTCGTTAGCGCAGATTGGTGTACGGGAGTCGATCTTGCCGGAAAGACCGTTAACTGTGTATTCGAAAATACCGAGGTTGAGTGTGAGAGGACCGGAAAGTTCGTCTTCCTGCTTTACGCCGAGAGCAGCGCCGAGATAGTCGCCGTGTGGGATGAGAGCGGAAAGACCCTGAAGTGTCTTGAAGCCCTTGCTTTCAGCCATTGGCATCTTGGAAAGAACAGCGAGAGAAGCTGTGATGGAGTTTACACCGAGGTGAGGTGTGGAAGCGTGTGCGCTCTGGCCGACTACGTCAACGTGAACGATGCCGTTATTTTCGCTTGCTGTGAACTTAACGTCTTCGATTGTGAGATACTTTTCAACTTCTTCCTTTGTCATGCCTTCGATTTCGAAGAAGCATTCCTGACAAACGATATTGCCTGCTGTGCCGCCCTTGACGGCGATAACGCGTGGAAGAGCCTTGCATTCGTCCCACTTAGCTGTGAATGTAGGACCGAAACCGCCCTTTTCGATGTTTGTAACAGGGAAGGAGGAGTCTGGGGAGAAGCTCATTGGTGGGTAAGCTTCGATCTTGGAATAGTAAGCAAGGTCTTCGCTGCCTGTTTCTTCGGCTGTACCGAGAATGATGCGTGCATTCTTATTAAGCTCGATGCCGAGATCCTTGACTGCCTTGAGAGCCCAGAGGGAAACAACTGCAGGACCCTTGTCGTCAGCTGTGCCGCGGCCGTAGATTCTGTCGCCCTTTACAACAGGTGCGTATGGTTCGCAGACTGTCCAGCCCTTGCCTTCGTGAACTACGTCGAGGTGAGCGAGGATAGCAAGCTGATTTTCCTTGTCGTTGATGTCAACAGTTGCAACATAATTGTCGATGTTGCGAACCTTAAAGCCCATCTTTTCGCTCATTTCGATAGCTGCATCGAGAGCTGCCTTAGGGCCAGGGCCGAATGGCATGTTTTCCTGAGCTGCTTCGCGGACAGAGCGGATGCGGCAGAGAGTCATAATATCGTCGAGGATTTCCTGACGGTGTTCTTCAAAATATGCGTTGATCTTATCCTTGTACATAAGTAAACACTCCTTTGTATTTATAATACTTACATTATATAATATACAACCTGAAATTGCAATGGTAAGATTGGAAAATGATATAAATAGCTTGTCATTCTGAATGAATGCGAAGAATCTTTCCGCACCTTACGCACAATCCTGTAGGGGCGAGCATTGCTCGTCCGCGGTATGTCGCAAGCGCCATACCCTACCCCACCTCACGCACAATCCCGTAGGGGACGACGCCCTCGGCGTCCCGCATTATTCAATACGCCGCAGGCACCGATTACATACCCCTTCGGTGATGCCATACGCTTTGCAATTACATACACACTGCGTGTGATTACATACTGCTACGCAGATATGAGGTGTGATAAATCACATTTGATAGGTCTTCTCTCCTTCCACCACTTCGTGGTCCCCCTCCCGCTGGGGTCCCCGCAAAGCCTGCTTTGTGGGGTGGCTCTAAGAGGGAGGCAAGGAAAATTTT
>JAFSBG010000051.1 GCA_017441945.1 Clostridia bacterium | reverse complement strand
TCCAAATTATTTGGCGCAACGGGCTCTTCTAAAAACATAGGTTTAAATTGTTCTATTTCTTTTGCAATTTTAATTCCAGTCGGTACGTCAAACCTGCCATGCGCTTCAATGAGTAAGTCTACTTGGTCGCCAACTGCTTCGCGGACCGCGGCTATACAGCTCAGGGCACTCTCGTTCCTCGTTCTGAGCCGGGTGCATTCATCCACGATGAAACTGAAGCTATCGAGCGCGTTATCCGCATGATTAAGGAAGGCAAAGTTCGCACCAACACAGGCGAGGACATCGAAATCAAGGCTGACTCGGTCTGCGTTCACGGCGACAACCCAAAGGCTGTTGAATTCGTCACAAAAATCAAGGCTGCTCTTATCAATGAAGGCATCGAAATCGTGCCTGTAGGAGAAATTGTATAATGGATGTAAGATATTTACCTCTCGGTGACACGGGGCTGACTGTTGAATTTGGCAATGAGATTTCCCCTGCCATCAACAGCAGAGTCACCCGCCTTTGCGATATGCTGAAAACTCTCAATGTAAACGGCATTGTGGAAACTATGCCTACATATCGCTCGGTTTCAATTTACTATGACCCTTCGGTTCTCGATTTAGAGAGCCTTACAGCTCTTATCGACGAGCTTTTAAGCACAGAAATCGCCCTTAATGTCACAAATCCTTACGTTATTGAAATACCTGTATGGTATTCCAGCGAATCGGGTCCTGACCTTGAGTTTGTCGCTTCCCACAATGGCAAAACTGTGGACGAAGTCATCGCAATCCACTCGGCTCCCGAATATCTCATCTATATGATAGGCTTCACCCCGGGCTTCCCATATCTCGGCGGTATGGATAATTCTATCGCCACCCCTCGCCTTGACAATCCGCGCGTGAAAATCGAGGCGGGCAGCGTGGGCATTGCAGGCAGCCAGACAGGTATTTATTCGGTCGACTCCCCGGGCGGCTGGCGTCTTATCGGCAAGACTCCTGTCAAGCTTTTCGACATGGAGCGTGAAAATCCTGTGCTGCTCAAAAGCGGCAATTACCTCAAGTTTGTGCCGATTTCAAAGGAAGAATATTTTAAGATAAAAGAGCAGGCAGACAAGGGTATCTACCTTTGCAAGATGCGTGAAAGGGGTGTGTAATATGGGATTTACTGTAAAAAATCCTGGCATTTCCACCACTGTGCAGGACAGCGGACGCTATGGCTATCAGGCCTCTGGCGTGCCTGTTTCGGGCGCTATGGATATGCATTCCCTTAATCTTGCCAATATTTTGGTGGGCAACGACAGAAACGAAGCCTGCCTTGAAATGCTTATGATGGGCGCGACATTGGAGTTTGACAGCGCGGCTGTCATTGCAATCACAGGCGCTGATATGAAGCCGACTGTCAATAAGAAACCTGTTCCTATGAATGAGGCTCTTTACATCAGAAACGGCGATGTGCTGAGTTTTTCGGCAAGCGACAACGGCAATTACTGCTATGTGGCTTTCGCAGGCGGCATGGACATTACCCCTGTGATGGGCAGCCGTTCAACTTACATGAAAGCGAAAATCGGCGGCGTTGAGGGCAGAAAGCTTGTTGCGGGTGATAAAATCGGCTTGCGTGAGTACCATTTCAAGCTCCCTAACATGAAAATGCGCCATTTTGACCGCAAGGATTACGAAAGCGAAGTCACTCTCCGCGTTGTGCTCGGTCCTCAGGACGATCACTTTACCGACGAGGGCATCAGCACCTTCCTTTCGGCTGAATATACTGTAACCAGCGAGTTTGACCGTATGGGCTGCCGCCTTTCGGGCGATGCTGTGGCAACAAAAAACGGCAGTGACATCATTTCCGACGGCATCTGCGTTGGCGCTGTTCAGGTGCCGAAGCACGGTATGCCTATTGTGATGCTGGCTGACCGCCAGACCGCAGGCGGCTACACCAAGATCGCAACTGTCATTTCATCTGACCTTGACAAGCTTGTTCAGTGCTCCGTCGGCGGCAAAATCCGCTTCAAGGCTATTTCTGTTGCACATTCTCACGAGATTTACAAGGCAAAGAAGGCACTTCTCGACGAGCTTGAAGCAAAGCTGACAAAGCATTATGAGCCAAGAAAGTTCATCGTCGAGGTCAACGACAAGAAGCTTGAAGTGACATTAAGTGAGTAAATTATGAAATACTGTGAAAAGTGCAATATTCTCGCAGGCGGTGACATCTGCCCTGCCTGCGGCGGCAATCTCCGTGCTCCTGCCATGAATGACTATGTTCTCTACGCTGTCCGCGAGCAGATGTGGGCAGAAATGTTCATCGACGCTCTTCGCGACAACGGCATCGAAGCGATATCAAAGCCTGTTATGGGCGCAGGGCTGACTTCCCGTCTTGGAATTATGAGCGAACAGCTCCGCATTTATGTGCCTTACGGCGCTATCGAAATGGCAGGCGAAATTGCCGACCTGATGTTCGGCGAAATCGAAGAAGAAATGTAACTATGAACGAAATTATAGAACAATGGAAGGCTGAGGAGGAAATCGCTCACATTCACGGCTGGGATTTTTCTCACATTGACGGGCGATACAGCGAGGATACCGATTTCCCGTGGGATTATCGGGCACTTATCAAGAAATATCTCCGCCCCGACATGAAAATCCTTGACTATGACACAGGCGGCGGCGAGTTTCTGCTTTCTCTTAACCATCCACACGAAAACACGGCGGCAACCGAAGGCTTTGCCCCGAATATTGAGCTTTGCAAGGAGGTTTTGCTCCCTCTCGGCATTGATTTCCGCACTTGCGACAACCCTTCGGCCATCCCTTTTGAGGACGGCAGTTTTGATATGATAATCAACCGTCACGGCAGTTTTGACCCTGTTGAGATTCACCGTCTGCTGAAAAATGGCGGCATTTTCATCACTCAGCAGGTGGGCGAGGACAATGACCGTCAGCTTGTGGAGATGGCTATGCCCGGTGTTCCCAAGCAGTTTGAAGGGCTGAATCTCGCCCAACAGAAGGCGGCTTTTGAAAATGCAGGCTTCAATATCCTCGAAAGCGGCGAGGCTTTTCGCCCGATAAGATTTTATGACATCGGCGCTTTCGTCTGGTTTGCGCGAATAATACCATGGGAGTTTCCCGATTTTTCGGTGGAATCCTGCCTTGAAAATCTGCTGAAAATGCATGAGAAAATCCAGTGTGAAGGCTTTATCGAAGGCATGACTCACCGCTATATGATAGTGGCTCAGAAGTAAATTATATAAGAAAAACCTCTTTGAATGGAGACACTTTGTAAAGAAGTTGTCTCCATTTTTCTGTATAAAGAGAAAATGACACTTTTGAACATTCAAAAGTGTCATAGTGGGTTACGTACTTTAATAAGTTAAAAATCGACCGAAAAACAAATTATTTCCAGCAGGTCATAAATGATATATCTCTTTCGAGATATGATATACATCTTGGCTGTATGATATATTTCCACTTCGTAAAAATATGATATAATATCCGTTCCTGAATATGCCACAGGCATATATCATCGCTTGCAGAGCGATATCATACCGAAGGTATATCACCCGTTTCGAATAGGAACGGACATCATTGAGGCACACTTTCCTGCAGAGTGTGCCTCAATGGGAGGTTTTTTGTTGTATTTTAAATATTTTTGCCCAGTTCGTAGGCCTCATTGTATGCAGGATGGTTGATGGCGTCGCCGATAGCGCCGCACTTGCCGGCAAGAATCACGCCTCTGTCCTTCCACTGGACACTGCCTTCGCAGATGCGTTTATAAACCTGAACAGCGCCATCGAAGCGTTCCTTTTCAACAGCACCACAGAGGATGAGCACGCTTTCCTGAATGTGCTGCTGAGCCTTTGTGGAATAGAACTTGTCGATGACCAGCTTGAGCTGAGCCGAAATATCGTACCAGTAAATCGGCGAAGAAAGAACGATTACATCAGCTTCGGCAAGCATTGGCTCGATCTTCTGGAAATCGTCGTCGAAAACGCACTTGCCTGTTGTTTTGCAGGCATTGCACACCTTGCAAGGCTTGATGTCAGCCCTGCCTGCGGCGAAAGTTCTGACGCTGTGGCCTGCTTCGAGAGCGCCCTTTGCGAAAGCTTCAGCCAGCACATCGCTGTTGCCGCCCACGCGAGGCGAACCTGTGACGATGAGAATATTCTTACCCATAATAATACCTCCGTTACGTTGTTTATAATTGAATTATAAACCTTAAAGTGGGGTTTAAGTCAAGAGAAAAGTTATGTTTACGGGACATTCGTGAACGTCCCCTACGGGTTTGTGCGTTGGCGGGACGTTGTGGTTTTGCGGGACGCCGAGGGCGTCGTCCCCTACAAGAGATCGTGCATTTTGGGGACGTTGACAAGCACCGTCCCCTACAGGGGTTGTGCATTTAGGACAGCAAAAAGGGCACCCTTTCGGATGCCCTTAAATTATCCAATTATGTAAGTCGTGAAGAATTACTTTTCGGAAAGATACTTGTGGATAGCAGCAGCAGCTGTCTTACCAGCACCCATAGCGAGGATAACTGTAGCAGCACCTGTAACTGCGTCACCGCCAGCGTATACGCCTTCGATAGATGTAAGACCATCTTCGTTAGCTACGATACAACCCTTCTTGTTTGTTTCAAGACCTGGTGTGTATTCCTTCATGATTGGGTTTGGAGATGTACCGAGGGACATAATAACTGCGTCTACTGGGAGAACGAAGTTGGAGCCTGGGATTTCGATTGGACGACGACGTCCTCTTTCGTCTGGCTCACCGAGCTGCATACGGATGCATTCTACGCCGGATACGTTACCATTTTCGTCACCGAGAACCTGAACTGGGTTGCAGAGTGTATCGAAGATGATTTCTTCTTCCTGAGCGTGGTGAACTTCTTCAGCACGTGCAGGCATTTCTTCCATGCCACGACGGTAGATAACGTGAACTTCAGCGCCGAGACGCTTTGCGCAGCGAGCTGCGTCCATTGCAACGTTACCGCCACCAACAACAGCAACTACCTTGTGGTACTTAGTTGGTGTGTCGTATTCTGGCTTGTAAGCCTTCATGAGGTTGATACGTGTGAGGAATTCGTTAGCGGAGTAAACACCGTTAAGGGATTCGCCTGGGATGTTCATGAAGATTGGGAGACCAGCACCTGTACCTACGAATACAGATTCAAAGCCCATTTCGAAGAGTTCTTCAACTGTGATAGCCTTACCGCCGAGAACGTTGAGTTCAACCTTAACGCCCATTGCGATGAGCTTGTCAACTTCCTTCTGAACGATTTCCTTAGGAAGACGGAACTGTGGGATACCGTAAACGAGAACACCGCCAGCCTTGTGGAATGCTTCGAAAATTGTTACATCGTAACCCATACGAGCGAGGTCACCAGCAGCTGTGAGACCAGCAGGGCCGGAACCGAGAACAGCAACCTTATGGCCGTTTGGTTCAGCCTTTGTAACCTTAGCGCCGCCGTTGAGCATTACATAGTCAGCAACGAAGCGTTCGAGACGACCGATAGCAACAGGTTCACCCTTGATGCCGCGGATACACTTGCCTTCACACTGGGATTCCTGTGGGCAAACACGGCCGCAAACTGCTGGAAGAGCAGATGTTTCGGAGATGATTTCGTAAGCTTCTACAAACTTACCTTCAGCAACCTTAGCGATGAAGTCAGGGATCTTAACGTTAACAGGGCAGCCGCTTACGCATGGCTTGTTCTTACAGTTAAGGCAGCGTGTAGCTTCTTCGATAGCCATTTCAGCTGTGTAGCCAAGAGCAACTTCTTCAAAGTTTTTGTTACGTACCAATGGATCCTGTTCAGGCATTGGCAATTTCTTAAGAGACATATTAGCCATTAGTGCATACCCTCCAAATTACATTTGTGCTTATGATCTTCCATAGACTGACGTTCTTCGATGGAGTACATCTTGGAACGGCGGATAACTTCATCAAAGTCGATGAGGTGACCGTCAAAGTCAGGGCCGTCAACGCAAGCGAACTTTGTTTCGCCGCCAACTGTTACACGGCAGCCGCCGCACATACCTGTACCGTCGATCATGATTGGGTTCATGGATACGATAGTCTTGAGGTTGTACTTCTTTGTGAGGAGACATACGAACTTCATCATTACGAGTGGACCGATAGCGATAACGAGATCGTATTCGTTGCCTTCGTTGATGAGCTGTTCGAGCTTATTTGTAACGAGAGCCTTTTCGATGTAGGAACCGTCGTCTGTTACGATGTGAAGTCTGTTACATGCCTTCTTCATTTCTTCTTCAAGGATAACGAAGTCCTTGTTTCTGAAGCCTGCGATGAGGTCAACTTCTACGCCAGCTTCGTGGAATGCCTTAGCCTGTGGATATGCGATAGCACAGCCGAGACCGCCGCCGATGATAGCAACCTTCTTGCCTTCGATTTCAGATGCCTTGCCGAGAGGGCCAAGGAAGTCCTGAATGTATTCGCCTTCCTTCTTTTCAGCAAGAATCTGTGTTGTCTTACCAACGATCTGGAAGATGATTGTAACTGTGCCCTTTTCACGGTTGTAATCAGCAACTGTGAGTGGGATTCTTTCGCCTTCTTCATTTACGCGAAGGATAATGAACTGACCTGCCTTGCACTTCTTTGCAACGATAGGAGCTTCAATTTCCATCAGTACGACCTGAGAGTTCAAGTCTTCACGACGCAAAATCTTGTACATTTTATTTGCTTCCCCTTTTTTGATATTTTATATAGTGGTTAGTCTGCAAAAGGGCAAAGGATCACTTTGCCCTTATTTGCAATATAATTAGTCCTGGATGTAGCCAGCCTTCTTGAGGATTTCTCTTGCCTTTTCGAGGTTAGCATCGGAAACGAGGATGATAGGACCTGTGCAGCCCATACCGCTCTGAGCATAGATGCCTTCCTTCCAAACAACCTTAACAGCGTCTTCGAGGTCCATGATTTCAACACCAGGGATCTGAGCTGTTACGATTTCTGTTGGAGGAGCAACAACTTCTTCTTCAGCTGCTGCAGCTGGCTTTGCAGCTGCCTTTCTTTCTTCGAGAAGCTTCTTGAGACCTGCCTTGTTAGCAAGTTCAAATTCGTTCTTAGCAACCTGGAAGAACTTGTTCTTAGCAAGTTCAGCAGCGTACTTGAGAGCGCCAGCGATAACTGGAGCACCGGAAGCACGGGAAACGATGAGGATCATCTTGTCGTAGCCTTCGCCAACGCCTGGGCCGTAGCCGAAGCCTGTAGCTTCGAAAGAGCCGCCTGTTGTGAAGGAGCTCATGAGCTTCATGAGGATGTTACCTGTGAGGGAGTCTGTTACCATGACGTCTGGGGAGCCCATGAGAACGTCGTTACCACGCATTACGCAGCCGCCGTCTGCACGACCGGATGTTGCGAATTCGATTGGGTAGCCGTTTTCCTGGAGCTTCTTGAGAGCCATTTCTGTCTGACGAGCACCGTCAACATTGAGGATACCGACTGTTGGGTTTTCAACGCCGGAAGCCTTAGCTGCGATGATACCGTAGATAGCGTTCTTGATCATACCTTCGATACGGTCAGCGGAAGATGTACCAGTTGTTGTAGCAATGAACATTTCCTTGCCCTTAGCAGGTGTGACAACGCGGCCTACTGTAGAAACTCCGATTGGGAATGGGAAGTGCATTGTTACAGCACCGTCAACAGCGCCTGTATCAACGAGTTCTTCCATCTTCTTGTGGCCTTCTTCTTCGTCTGCGACTGCAACAGTCTTAACGAGTGGGTGTGTGAGTGTACCGATGTAGTAAACATCTACGCCCTGCTGAGCAGCCATAACAGCGCCGCGCATTGCGTTTTCTTCACCGTGTTCGGAACCCATACCTGTAATAGCAATCTTTGGCTTGGAGCCGAAGTTGCCGGAGATAAGACCTTCACCGAGTTCTTCGAAAGTCTTAGCAATGATTTTTTCAATAGACATTGTTAGCGTCCCCCTTATTCAGCGATGAGGTTAGCTGCGAATTCCTTAAGAGCCTTACCGATAAGTACCTTTACTTCGTCTTCAGAAACGCCTGCAGCAGCCTGAGCTTCAGCAGCTGTATTTGTCTGCATTACGAAAGACATACCGTCGAAGAGGTTTGTCATACGGCCGAGGAAGAGAGAGCCCTTACCGATGATCATAGCCTTCTTGATTTCGCCTCTCATGATTTCTTCACGTGCGAAGCCAATGTATGGAACACCAGATGGAATGTGACCCTGTGTTGGAGCCCAACCCATCATACCGTGCTTTGCTGGGAAGGAAGCGAGATCCTTCTTGTCGATTTCGCCGCGCTTAACAGCGAGAGCACCGATCATCTTGTAGTTGCCGAGTGGAACGTCACCTGCGCCAGCTGGCTTTGTAACGTCTGGGTTCTGCATTTCTGGGGAGTACTTGTCGATATCTGTGATCTTGAGGCCGTGCTTGTCGAGGGACTGTGTTACGAGAGCAGAGATAACAGCCTGAGGAGCAGAACCTGTACCTACAGAGTGCTTACCGAGCATATCGAGGTTGATTTCAGCGGAAACGCCGTCGTTTTCTGTGATAACGATAGCAAAGCCACCGAGAACGTCTTCGAGGATTGGGAGACCCTTCTTAACGTGGTCCTTACCATTCATACCGAGCTTAGCTGTGCAGCCACCAGCGGAAACGATTACGCACTTGAATGCGCCGGACTTTACGAGGGAAGCAGCGTCAACGATAGCGTGAGCTGGGCCTGCGCAGAAGCCACGAACGTCGGAACCGGAAGCATTTACGAGACCTGCGATTTCAGCTGTTGCCTTAGCGAAGTTACCGCCGCCGCGCTGATTCATATCGCCGCAAGCTTCTTCACAGCAGTCGATGATATAGTCAACATCTTCCTTGTTGATGCCTGCGTTCTGAACAGCATAAAGTGTTGCGAGAACGGAGGAAGCCTTGGAAACGATGTTTTCGAGCATAACGTGAGCAGAAAGGTTAACGTCAACGTCGTGAGCTCTCTTGAGGTAACCAACGAGCTTGTCGTTGTAGTAGATGCCTTCAGCGTGTTCGTCGTTTACGAAATGTTCGATTTCGTCCTGTTCAACGCCTGCGTTTACACGTGCAACGATTGTTTCGTCGATGATTGGGTTAGCCTTGAAAGCTTCGAGGTGTTCAGCAACGAAGTCCTTGTGGAGACGCATAAGGTCAAATACGTCACATGTCTGCATAAGGAGGTAGAATTCTGCTTCTGGCATGATTTCACCGAACTTACCGTAACGTGGAGCATTTTCCATTGGCTTGTCATACCATGGGCCTTCGATAGCTGCGAGTTCAGCTGGAGTCATGTTGCCGATGTATGTCTGGTTTGGATAGTAGTTAACAGCCTGATCATATGTTCTGATATGATTTGGAAGTTCCTTGAGGTATTCGGAACCAGGGTTAACGATCATTTCTGTTGTCTGAGTTGTACCATTGCGCATGATCATATCTGGTGTGTGAACCAGGATATAGCCAGTGCCTTTTACTACGCTATTCATTGAAGTATTCCTCCATAATAAAAATTTGTAAATTAATACAGAAAAGCTATTAAAACTATTAGATATGCAAATAAAGCTATCATATTTCAATAGCTTTTATCTATTAACCCCAAATATGGCTTAAAGTGATATGGCCGAAGCCATATCACTTTAAGGGGTAATTCCACAAAAATTAGTACTTACAGAATTCATCACGAATTGCTGTCATTTCGCTGATGATATCATCAACATCGAGAACCATTTCCATCATGGAAATCTGTTCTTCGTAAACAGCTTCATCAATGAGTTCCTTAATTTCAGGTTCGCAAACGTGGTAAACCTTGAGTCCCAACGAGACTCCTGTCAATGGACCAGCAAATGTAGGGTCGCCAGCTGTTACTGTTTCAGCAGCAAGGCCGGAAGCTTCACCTTCAGCAGCGCCGAGGAGAACAACGATGTTCTCTGCGCCGTATTCTTCTGTGAATTCCTTAACTCTCTTCTGATTTTCCAAGTCCATTGCACCAGCAGCTGTTCAGACGAAGCACTCCGTTGAGGAGTAGATTACTTCCGCACCAGCGCTTGTAGCACATTCAGCAATAGCGTCGCCTGGAATACCGTCTCTATCGCCGATAATGATTACCTTCTTGCCTTCTAACAAGCTCATGGTAAAATCCTCCTTCTTCGATTTATTTGTAGAATTTTTTATAGCATGCCGAAGCATACTTGTAAAACCGCCCTACCAAAGCGGAATTACACGATAAAAGTTTTATATGCTTAATCTAATTTAATTAGATGTTAGCCTTGATCATGTTTTCGATGTTTTCCTGAGTTGCATCGTCCTTTACGCAGGAAGCGATCTGCTTGCCGCCTTCGTAAATAGCGAGAACTGGGAGACCCATGATGCCCTGCTTAATAGCAAGACGACGAGCCTTTGTTGTGTTGAGTGCGCAGAACTTCATGTTTGCTGCGTACTTTTCAGCACATTCGTGTACGAAAGGCATGAGAGCCTTACATGGAACGCAACCGTCGCCGTAGAAGTCTACGAATACCTTACCTTCAGCATTGAGAACTTCAGCTTCAAAAGTGTCCTTATCGAGTTCGAGCATAGACATAGTTAGTGTCCTCCTAAAAATATTTTTTAATTAAATAAGAAATTATTCCTTGTTTGCGAGGTAGTGTTCAGCCTGCATAGCAGCGATAGCGCCGTCAGCAGCAGCTGTAACAACCTGGCGAAGGCTCTTAACGCGGATGTCACCAGCAGCATAAACACCTTCGATGTTTGTGTGCATGTTGTCATCTGTCTTGATGTAACCGTGGTCCATATCAAGAATGCCTTCGAAGAGAGCGGAGTTAGGATTGTAGCCGATGAAGCCAAAGAGACCGAAGATACCATCTTCTGGATCTGCTTCGATACGTGTGAGTTCACCTGTCTTAACGTTCTTAACTACCATAGCTTCGAGCATTTCTTCGCCTTCTACGCTGTCAACAACTGTATCCCACATGAATGCGATCTTTTCGTTCTTGAATGCCTTTTCCTGGATGGACTTAGCAGCACGGAGCTGGTCACGTCTGTGGATAATTGTAACCTTACGTGCGAACTTTGTGAGGTACATAGCTTCTTCAACAGCAGAGTCACCGCCGCCAACTACGTATACTTCGAAATCTTCGAAGAATGCAGCGTCACATGTTGCGCAGAAAGAGATACCCTTACCAACGAACTTGCCTTCGTTCTGGCAGCCGATTGGCTTAGGGAATGCGCCTGTAGCAACGATAACTGTCTTTGCAAGGTATTCGCCCTTTGCGCCGACGAGCTTCTTAACGTCGCCTTCGAGTTCAACACTCTTGATGAGGTCAGAAACACGTTCTGCACCGAAGTGTGCAGCCTGTTCTGTCATACGAGCGATGAGGGATGGGCCGGAATCGCCTTCTACCTGACCTGGGTAGTTTTCGATTTCGTCTGTGATAGCGATCTGACCGCCGTCCTGGCCCTTTTCGATGATGAGAACGGAAAGGCGGCTTCTGCCAGCATAAAGACCTGCAGCGAGACCAGCAGGGCCTGCGCCGAGTACGATTACGTCATAAATCTTGCTCATTGGTTGTAATCTCCTATAATTTGAATTACATGCAGACTGGGCTAACACAGTTAGCCCTGTCTGCCATATAGTGGTTTAATTTAAGATTAATACTTAACTTCGAAGATTGTCTGCTTGTCAACTTCTGTTTCGAGAGCTTCAAGAGCTGTTTCAACAATCTTACGACGGATAACCTTTTCTTCTTCCATGGAGAGAGCTGGGTTACCGAGTGGATGTGGGATAGCAATAGCTGGAACAATTCTGTTAGCACCAACTGTCATGGAGATTGGTGTAACTGTGCAGATGTGAACAACTGGGATACCAGCGCGTTCAATTTCCTTAACCATCGTTGCGCCGCAACGTGTGCAAGTGCCTCAGGTGGAAGTGAGAACGACAGCGTCTACGCCTGCTGCAACGAGCTTCTGGGAGAATTCCTTAGCAAATGCAACTGCGTTAAGAACAGCAGTACCGTTACCTGTTGTTGTGTAGAAGTATTCGTGGAGCTTACCGATACGGCCAGCCTTTTCGAATTCTCTCATAACGTCAACTGGGAGAACACGGTCGGAGTCCTGATTACAGTAAACTGGGTCGTAACCACCGTGAGCTGTTTCGTGTGTTTCGCTTGTAAGATCGTCGAATTCTGCGATGGAGTATTCGCCGTACTTGGAAGCGGAAGAGGATTCGATATGGTCTGGGTTGCCCTTTGGAACAACACCACCGGATGTAACGAGAGCTACGCGAGCGTGAGCCATATCCTTAACAGCTGGGTTAGGATCTACACGGTCAAAGTCAGGCATTGGGAACTCTGTAACAAATTCCTTACCAGCGAGCTTCTTGATCATCATTTCAACAGCACGTTCAGAACCACGCTTTGTTTCAAAGAAGTTCTTACGGATGCCGTTTGGCATATAGTTATCTACGCAAGATGCTTCGATTTCAGCACCTGTAGCGAGCTTAACAGCGAGAGGAGCCATCTTCTTGATAGCGTCACGAGCACCAGCTGCAGAGTCCTTTGTAGGAACAACATATACCTTGTTCTTGTACATGTCAGCACCTGGGTTTTCCTTATACATACCTGTGAGAACAGGAATGCCGAGAACTTCCTGAACCTCTGTTGTGATTGTACCACAAGCAACACCGTAACGACCTGCGTTAAATGCTGGACCTGCGATGAAGAGGTCTGGTTCGTAGCTCTTGATCATATCGAGAACAGCAGCCTTAGCTGTTTCGAGGTTTTCATTGAAGTAGGAGTCGCCGCATACAACTGTACCAACGATTTCTACGTCAGCGTTAATAGCCTGCATTGCCTTTTCGATCTGAGCACCGATAGGCATTGTACCATCCTGCTTGAATGGTGTCTGGTCAGCCTTTTCTTCGCCACCAATACCTGCGAAGAACTGGTTGACGTAATGTACAACCTTAATCTTTCCCATTAATTGTGACCTCCTAAATTATCTTGCGCTCAGCTTATTGAAGCCGAGTTCGTTTGTAGCACCTGTGATGATCTGAAGTTCTGCTTCGATTGTACCATCTTCATGGAGAGAACCGTCGAAACCACCAGCGATTGTATCAACAAAGTTGATATGGCCGATAACCTTGTCCATCTTTGGAAGGTGGATAACCATGTTAGCGTTACCGCCTGTTACAACTGCGTTTGCAAGTGGGTCAGCATCAGCGAGAGACTGAGACTTACCGTCACGGCCAGCGTATTCGTCTGTGATGATAACAGTCTTAACGCCAACTGTTTCGATCTTCTTAGCGTTCATGATAAGGTCTGTATCTGGGTTACCGAAACCTTCCTGAGATACGATAGCACCGTCAACGCCGAGGTACTGGCAGAGCTTAGCAGCCCAGTCAGAAGAACGTTCCTTATCAGCAAGGTAAACGTTTTCGTTTGTGATGATCATACCAGCGAAGTTGAGTGTCTTACCGTGAGCCTTGAAGAGGTCAGCGATAACTGGGTTGTTGAGGTGGTGGTATGTTGTGTTCTTGTCGCAGGAAGATACACAGTTACCGGAAAGGATAGCACCATCCATAACTTCTGTTGGCATAATGATTGTGGAGAGAGTTCTCTTAGCGTCTACGCCGTATACATATGTGTCGTGCATAAGACCCTGAGACTGAAGCATCTGAACATAAGCAACGCGTGGGAGGTTAGGATACTTTTCGATGCCTTCCTTAACGTTGAGTGTTTCGAATGTTTCAACTTCGTCTGGTTCTACATTGCGGCCGAGTTCGCCAAGGAACACAGCTGTCTTGAGACCTGCGAAGCGGATTGCCTTTTCGTGTTCGTGTGGACGGAGACCGTCAACTGGTTCACATGTTACAACAAGATTCATTGTCTGGGAGAATGGTGTGTACTTTGCACCTTCGCCGGACATATCGATGATACCTTCCTGGAAGCCAACGATTCTACCTGTTGTTACAACAGCAGCACCCTTGAGAACGTGTGTGCGGCCTTCACCAACGCGGTTTACCTTACCGATAACGCCTGGGAAAATGGAGCCTGGGCCTTCAACCTTAACACGTGGTTCGATAACGTCCTTAACAGGAGTGATACGAACGGATTCGCCTGGACGAGCAACGTCAACTGCTACTGTAGCGATGTTTTCATCTTCCTTGATGAGATTGATGATGTCCTCTGGATTTACGTAGAGAACGCCATTTTCTACTTTGGATTCATTTGAAAGCTGAATGTCGGAGATCTTGATGTAACCTAATTCTAATTTCAAATTCATGCACCTCACTTATCTTAGTTTTTATAATTTGTTAAATAACGCTTGTTTTAAACACATTTTATGCCTGTGTAGCGGCAGGGAGAGCGCTTTCCATCAGTGAAAGGTCAATAAGCGCGAAGTCCGCTCTGATGTAATCCGGCATAACCGGGAATCTGATCTTGAACTTCTTTGCTGTGATAATGGCATTCTCAATCATTTCAACAGAGTCAAAGTCCAGATGGAGAGGACCCTTGCCCTTTTTGAGATATACCGTTTTGAATGGTGTTTCATTTGGCTTGATAGAGCCTGACAGCGGATGTGTGAGAAGCTTAGCACCGTTATGTACTTCTGTACGAACACGCAGGAGAAGCTCTTCGTACGTACCCGGCTTGTAATCTACCTCATACTCATTGCCGTACTTTTCAAACACCAGCTCATTATTGGTCATGATTTTAAAGTTGTATGCCATTTTTCCTCCATAATTTCGCTGATTGTTTTTGCGCACACGAGTAGCGTTTGTCTCGCTCACTCGCTCACAACCATATTATATGATAAAACTCGTTATTTTTCAATACTTTTTTCAGAAATTTTTTTAGAAATTCACAATTTTATTGATAGGATTTTTCAATAAAGCTGAGCTTTATTAAGAAAATCTATATTTGTGTCCAAAACGACCAATAAAAAAGCCGAATTTTCGGCGATTTTACAAGTTTTATTTGGCAGGATTTTTTGCCCTTCGTTTTGCGGGAGTGAAATATCTGATTTTTTATAATACTGTAATTTATTTATGGTACTTTCCGCCGCCGTTGATGTTCATGGCTCTGTAAATCTGTTCGAGCACCATGACTCGCGCCAGATGATGAGGGAATGTCATCTTCGACATAGAAAGTCTTAAATCGGCAAGAGCCTTGACGCTTTCGTCCATGCCCTCGGACGAGCCGAGCAGGACGCAAATGGCAGACTTGCCCTGATTCTGCACCTTCTGGAAAACTGCCGCCAGCTCTTCTGACGAATGGAGCTTGCCTTCGATGCACATGGCAATAACGAAGCTTCCCGGAATAAGCTCACTCTTGATAAGTTCGGCCTCTTTGACGAGACCGCCGCCTTCGGGCAGCTCCTTTATTTCGATCTTGCAGTAAAACTCAAGACGCTTTATATATTCTTTGCAGGCTTCGATGTAAAACTTTTCTTTAAGCTTGCCTACAGGGATGATTTTGATTTTAAGCATACTACTCCAGTAGCCGCCGATTAAATCAGAGTGCATTCAGCGGCGAGATATTTTTTTGCCAGAATGGCTAAAAGCCGCAGGCAATACTTTGTGTATTAACGAGGATTTTTCGCCATCAATGGCGAAAAAAGAGCCGCCGATGGATGTGCTTATGATTTACGAGGTGGCTACAGTATAATCGGAGGGTTTGTGTTTTTCTTCTGGGCGACAAACACACGAATTCCCTCATCTGCCCCTGCTTTGAACAAGGCATTCTCAGTTTCGAGCAGGGCTTTCGCCGGTGTGTTGTTCTGCTCAGAGAGATGGGCGAGGATGAAGTTGCGTGTCTTCTGCTTTGCCAGATGCACCGCAAGAGCGGCGCACTCTTTATTGGAAATATGTCCTGTCATCGAGAGGAT
>JAFSBG010000050.1 GCA_017441945.1 Clostridia bacterium | reverse complement strand
TTGACATTCTCGCTCGTGGTCCTATCTGGGATCTCGGCATCGACTACAAGTGCGGCACAGGCCACGGCATGGGCTATCTCCTTCTCATTCACGAGCCACCGAATGGCTTCCGCTGGAAGAGCGTTCCTGAAAGAGTTGACGGCGGCATCCTCGAAGAAGGTATGGTCACAACAGACGAACCGGGTATCTACCTCGAAGGCAAGTACGGCATCCGTACTGAAAACGAGCTCATCTGCCATAAGGGCGAAAAGAACGAACACGGTCAGTTCATGTATTTTGAAAACATCACTGTTGCTCCTATCGACCTTGACGGTATTCTCCCTGAGGAAATGAGCAAGACAGAGCGCAAGCGTCTCAACGACTTCCACAAGTTTGTATATATGAAGCTTTCTCCATATATGACAGAGGAAGAAAACGCATGGCTCAGACACTACACAAGAGAAATCTAAGATTTGTACAGAAAAAGGCAGTCCGTTTGGACTGCCTTTTGTTTTCTATAAGGTAACAACCCCTCAGTCGGCTTTCAGCCGCCAGCTCCCCTTGCACAGGGGAGCCTTTATTTCCTTTTTTATATTCCTAAAATATATATTCCGTTGTGGATTTTGTTTTGCTCAAGCCATTTGAGAAGCGGCTGGTAATTGAGTGGTCTGGTGCTGATTATATCGTCTATTATCCGTTCAAGCTGTTCGGGCGGATAATAATTTATGCCGTAGATATCAACAATACCGCTTTCGAGGTTATTGTATATTCCGCTGCTGAAAACAGAGCTGTAATGCTTATAAAATTCGTTTTCATCGGAGATGTAAAGTGAATCATCTTTCCAGTGCTTTATGCTGTCGACAGCCACGATTTTTTCAATTTCTGTGCCTTTCGGCAGCAGGCAGGGCTGAATTTCCATGTAGGCTGAGCCATTGTATTCGCGCCGCTCGTCCTGTGTTGCAAATGTATGGAAAATCATAGTTGCACCCATAATTATACCTCGGCATTGCGGACGATTTCATCACGCTGACGATAGAGTTCCCGCTGTTTTGCTTCTTCCTCTGAAAGCTTCTCGATAATAGGTGCTGCAAACTCCTTGACCGCTTCGATTACAGGGTCAAGATTTTTCAGCGCTTTATTTACGCTGCTCATTGTATCCAGATCCTGGCTAAAATTGTCGAACTGCCAATCCATAATATATCCAACCTTGGTTGTTCTGATAGATATATTATTTTTGACCGCTACACCTCTTGTCTGCTTTTCAAGGTCGTAAAGTTCAGAAAAAAGGTTATTGTTCAGTGTTTCAGCCTGACTCATCAGCTCATGCTTTTCGCGCGCAACATGCTGTCCACTGCTGGCCATATCCATTCCCAGCATATCTTTTGTATTGAGTTTTTTCACCTGTGTGAGCACAGTTTTCATATGCTCCGCCGTACCTAAAGCTCTGTTTGCCAATGTTCTCAGATTACGAAGCTCATTATTCTTTTTCATCAGCTCTTCAATTTGGCTATCAATTTCAGCTATCTGCTTTGCCGCCGGAGATTTTATCTCACTAATGTACTCGATTTTTTCCTTTATCGCCTTTTCATATTCAGGCTCAAGGTATCTGACCTCGTTATACTCATCTATGTATCTTTTCAGGTCATTTTTCATCGTTTCAAGCTGGAAATTTGCCGCATCATACTTCTTTTTGGCATCATAAGCCTCTTCTCTTTCCTTCTCCAGCTTCTCGGTCTTTTTGCCCGAAAGAGCTGTGAAGAAAGCCTTTATGCCATTGCCCTCAAGCTTTTCCACATCTTCCTGCTCAATATACATCTGAGTCATAAGTTTGCGCACCTCAGGCTCAAGCTGGGCAATATTTTCACGCAGCTCTTTAAGCACAGCTTCAAGGTGATTCTTTCGCTGGATTTTTTCAAATAATTCAACTAATTTTGCGTTGTCGTAAACCATAGTACCCTCCTAAATCGAAATTGTGCTGACAAGCTGGTCACGCTCGCTTTTCAGCCTGTTCTGCTGCTGTGTTGCGCTGTTATACATGGAATGAAGCCGATTCAGCGCCGTTCTTATCTGGGATTTTGTGCCCTCCATCTCATTTATCGAATTGCCGATTTTCTTGAGAATGCTGAAATCGACGAAAATGCCGTCAAAGAAATAGTCTGCGTAGCGGCTGAAGCCGTCGATGCTGACGTAAATATTGTTATTTATCCGCACATCTGCAAGCTCTGCGCTGAAGTTACGCAGCTCGTATTGCAGGCGTGTCACATCGACCTGAGCTTTGTCGAGATGGCTGTATTTAGCAACATTGCTCATCGTGCCGCCACCGCCATAGGCATCCCATTTGCCCCATTTTTCAGCCTTTTCAAGGCTGTCTGTTATCTGATTTGCTATCATAAGTACACGATTGCCGGCAATTATGGCTTCGTCAAGCTCTTTTTTGTGGCTTTCAAGGACGGTATACTGCTCCTCAAGCTTCATGATTTTTTCGCCAAGCTCGCCGCCCATTTCGCGTACTGCCTTTGCCTTTTCGCCCAAAGTTTTCTCATATTCGTCCTTCATCTTGTCTATTTCTTTCAGCTCAAGACGAAGGCTGAAAATATCATTTTCCATATCGTGAAGCTCTCTGAGCGCCGCATTATATTTCATTCGCGCCGCAAAAGCCTCCCGCTTTTCCTTTTCGAGCTTTTCATCCATCTTGTCAAGAAGCTTTAAGAAAAGGTTTGAAATGCTGGTTTCCTCGTATTTTTCAACATCTTTTTCCTCATTTGCCGTGACCTTTTCAAGCTCCCAGACCTTTTTGGCGATTTCCGCACGCTGGGAATCAAGGCTTTTTATTTTTGCTTCAATTTTGTCCCTATGAGAGATTTTTTCAAGAAGTTCAGCTAATCTGTCGTCAAAATAAGTCATATTTACCCCCTTATCCAATAGGCTTTTTCGGCGATATTCATTGGGATTCCCACTTTTTTGCCGTTTCTGAAGTGGAGAACGAACTCGCCCGGCTTGATTTCGGCGCTTATCGCTTCACGCCTGTCATACATTCGGAAAGCCAGCCCCTCTTTTATGATGAAATTCTGCGTTATCACATATTCTTTTGTGCGGACGATAGCTTCGTCACAGAGCCATTCGGTGACAAGCTCATACGCCATTTTTTCGGCGTCCATGTCGCCTGTGCCCCATTTTGCAATGTCCTTCATCTGCGGTGATTTTTCGGGGAAAATGATGAAAAATATCGAAATCATCAGTATGATAACCGCTGGAATGAGCCATATAAGCACGCAGACTGTTGTGAAATCCATTGTTTCGAGCAATGTCTGTCCGTTTTCCTCGGGTGACAGCAGCAGCCATGTCAGCAGTGATGCTATGCTCACCATTGCCCCTGCCCAGACCGAATAGACGCTTCTTGTGTAGCTTTTCAGAAAATCCAGTGCTCTTTCGCCGTCAAACAGCCTTCTCCGTGTTTTTCTGCCGAATAATGCGGCGTAGAGAAGTATGCAGGCTGTCACCGCCAGCTTCAGCAGTACAGCATAGGCTGTGTATGCTGTGATTTTTGCGGTCAGCGGCGTTGTTTTGCTTAAAAGCAGCAGAGCTGACATTACCGCGAGGATTATCGAAAACGGGATGTCCGATATGTAGGAAATTATGAGGATTTTCAGCGGTTTTCGTGCGCCTCTCACTTTGAGCAACAGGAAGTGCAGACCTGTCAGCGCCCACATAAATGCCGTGATTGTGAGGCATTGGATTGCGAGACGTGAGCCCATAAGCTCCATTATGCCGCTTTGTGGTATAAATGTGGTGTCGAGGAATATTCCGATAGTGATGAAGCTTTGCGGCACGATAAAGACAAGCAGAAGAAGATACGGCACTACCATAAGCAGGAGATTTTCCGACAGGTTATTGCGGTCGAGCAGTTTGTACATACTGTACATCGTCGAGCCGAGGAAGATGAACATGAAGGCATAAACCATGAGGTCATCGCCCGGAAACTCCCGTGGAAAGTCCCAGTTATTTACAATTTCAAACAGTTTCAGCAGTTCAATATTTTCCATTTTTATACAGTTACATCATTAGTTGTGAAGCGTATCATTTTAGCTAAATCGGCAAGGGACATCTCCACCTGATAGCCGATTTTGCCTGCTGAGAAAATTATTGTATCGAAGTTTTCAGCCGATTTATCTATTGTTGTTGTGAAGAATTTCTTCATACCGATTGGCGAGCATCCTCCGTGGACATAGCCTGTAAGCGGCAGTAAATCCTTGGATTTAAGCATTTCAACATTCTTTTCGCCAACAGCCTTAGCCGCCTTTTTAAGGTCGAGCTCTTTCGGCGAAGGAATGACGAAAACATAGTTTTTGCCGCTTTTTGAAGTTGTGACGAGAGTCTTGAAAACCTGGTTTTCATCCTGTCCCAGAAGCTTCGCCACATCAACTCCGCTCATTGCTTCGCCGTTTCCGTATGTATAGGCATTATACTTTACACCTTTTTTGTCAAGCATCTTCATAACGGTTGTCTTATCCATAATTTACTCCTTTGTTATGTTTTGCAACCCCTCCGTCACGCTATGCGTGCCACCTCCCCTAAATTAGGGGAGGCTGAAAGTGGGGGAGGTTGTGTTGTCTACACTTACTCCTTTGTTGTGTTTTGCAACCCCTCCGTCACGCTACGCGTACCACCTCCCCTTACACAGGGGAGGCTGGGGTGGGGGAGGTTGTGTTGTCCACATTTGCTCCTTTTTGTTGTTTTGCAACCCCTCCGTCACGCTATGCGTGCCACCTCCCCTTACACAGGGGGAGGCTGAAAGTGGGTGAGGTTGTGTTATCCACATTTGCTCCTTTTTGGTGTTTTGCAACCCCTCTACCACCATTCAGGCAAGGGAGGCTATTAAAACTACACCTCATTGTATCTGTAGCAGGTGGTTTCGTGGTCGTTGATTACACCGACTGCCTGCAGGTACGAATACACGGTCACTGTGCCCATAAAGCCAAAGCCCCGCTTTTTCATATCCTTTGCAACTTTATCGGAAAGCTCGCTTCTGTCGCGGAATATATCGTCGGTATTTTTTACAGTTTTTCCCTCTGTAAAGTGCCAGATATAACTGTCGAAGCTGCCGAATTCCTTTACGGTTTCAAGATAGGCTCTGGCGCTGCCTATGGCGGCGGTTATCTTTCTTCTGTTGCGTACAATTCCGGCGTCCGCCATCAGCTCCTCAATTTTATCATTTCCATAATCTGCCATTTTTTCAGCATTGAAGCCATCGAATGCCTTTTCAAAATTGGCTCGTTTTTTCAGTATAAGCAGCCATGAAAGCCCGCAATGAAAGGACTCCAGAATAAGCATGGCAAACAGCTCTCTGTCGTCGTGGCAGGGCACTCCCCACTTTTCATCGTGATATTTCTGATAAATCGGCTCGACATTTTCCGCCCATTTACACCGTTTCATAGCCACCTCCTGCAAAATATTCTGATTATACAAATTATATCACAAAAATTTCCCCTTGTGAATAGTGAAG
>JAFSBG010000049.1 GCA_017441945.1 Clostridia bacterium | reverse complement strand
TTTAATCCTTCCACCACCAAAGGTGGTCCCCCTCCCTCGTCAGAGGGAGGCAAGGGAAAGTACGTAGGGGCGAGCATTGCTCGTCCGAATTCTGTCATTCTGAGGTGAAACCGAAGAATCTCCTGCGGTTTGCAGAGTGACTACGCCTTCTGATTAAATAGACGGGCTACGCCCTACACCCCTCCGTCAATCTTCGATTGACACCTCCCCAAATGGGGTCCCCGAACAGCCTGCTGTTTGGGGTGAGAAACAAGGAGAGGCTTTCACATTGTTTTACTTATTTTCTGTTGGTTCTTCGACTATTGGGTCGATATTTGTGAAGTTGCCGAAGCGGTCCACTGTATACTGCTGAGGCTGTGCCGCATAAACGCGTGCAAGCTCTAAAGCCTTTTCCATCTGCTTGTCGACAAATACGCTGACGCCGTTTTCATCAGGCTCCATTGTATTATAGACTTCATGGTCAGGCGCAAGACCGATTTCATCGTAGTCGTTATGACCAGGGGCGATAAGCTCGATGCCGTTTACAACAGCCACAGAGCCGTCACCGAGCTGGACATGGTACTGTCCTCTTGCCTTGCCGTATGTTGTGAGACCGACACTTTCAGCGTAGCCAAGACCTGTTAAGGAAGCTATAACGATCTCAGATGCGCTGGCTGAGTTGGAATCCTGAAGAATGATGATTTTATTTAGGCGGACGCCCATACCGTCTGACTTATAGAAGTCGATATCGTACTCGCCGTTTATCTTGCTTCTTGTCATAAAGTATGTCACATCTTCATCAGGAATAAGTCTGTTGATGAGATTGAGCGCCATATTCACTTCGCCGCCCGGATTGCCGCGCAGGTCGAGAATAAGAGCTCTTGTATTGGCTTTCACCATGTCCTGAAGCGCAAACACAAAATCGATATATGCGTTTGTGTCGGCAAATCTTGTCAGATCCATGTAGAAAATGCCGTCTTCAAGAACTTCACTCTTGAAGTTTGAAACTTCGATGTATTTGCGTGTGAGAGTTCTCGTTATGTAAAGGTCCTTGCCATTTTCTGTACGCTTGACAGTGACCGTTACTTTTGTGCCTTCCTCGCCTCTGATGATATTGGCGAGCTTTGCGATTGTGGTATTGGAATAATCCCTTCTGTCAACATAGACGATAAGGTCGCCTACCTTGAAGCCTGCTTCGTCAGCAGGGCCGCCCTTTGTCACGTCTGTGATGCGGACGGAATTACCGTACTGCTCCATTGTGACGCCGATACCCACATAATTGTCGTTTGTCGGATAGGCAGTTTCATAATTGCCTGCAGGGACAAAGAGGGAGTATCTGTCATACTGGCTTATCATAAGGTGCATAAACTGATTATAGAAGGCATCATTTTCAAGCATAAGCTTGAAAGCATCCATCATAGGCTCATCACTTGAACCGACAGAGATGCCGTAGTCCTTCATAAATTCTTCGATGGCTTTGATATTTTCAAGCTTTTCGTCTGCTGTGAGAGCGAGGGACGAAACAGCCATTGAAGCCATCATTACAAGAGCCAGAAAGGCTGAAATTATTCTTTTTTTCATTTTTTCCTCAACTTTTCTAAAGTGTGGGTTGGATTGTGTTCGCAAGCGAACGCGATATTCGGCTGTGCCGAGCGATATGTCCTTCGGACGCGATATACAGCTCACTGTGCGATATGTTTGCTGTGCAAACGTAAATGTATCTGCGATGCATCTGATAGGGGCGGACCGTCGGGGACGCCGGTCCCTACATTTTTATTTTTGCAGGGTGCATTCGTAAATGCCGCGGGAGCAGCAAGCGGCTCTCTCTGCGGAAAGTGGTGTGACAAGTCACATTGGATAGGTGAATATCCCCCCTGCCCTACGGGCATCCCCCCTTTAGGCAAGGGGGGGCGGAAGAATGTGTGCCTGCGGCGCATTGAATAGACGGGCTACGCCCTACACCCCTCCACCGTTGTTCCAACGGTCCCCCTCCCCAAATGGGGTCCCTGACGAGCCTGCTCGTTGGGGTGAGAAACAAGGGGAGGCTTTTGAAGTGGGTGCTTTCAACGGTCCCCCGCCCTCGTCAGAGTGAGGCGAGGGGACTTAATTACATCTGTTCAGGCGCTGTTACGCCGAGGATGGAGAGTGTGTTCTTGATAACAGCCGCTGCGCACTTGATGAGATATACACGTGCGTCGCGAACTTCAGGCTGAGCATCCTTGATACGGCTTACGCCATAGAACTTATGGAATGCAGATGCAACATTGACTGCATATCTGTTGAGACGAGCCGGTTCTCTGTCGTTTGCCGCAAGGCGGATTTCTTCCGGCAATTTAGCAACTTCTCTGATGAGGTCGAGCTCTTCCTTGCTTGTGAGGATGGAAAGGTCAGGAGTCTTGCCGATTTCGATGCCTTCACGTTCGAGGTTAGCAAGAATGGAGCAGATTCTTGCGTGCGCATACTGGCAGTAGTAAACAGGGTTTTCGCTGTCCTGTCTTACCGCAAGACCGAGGTCGAATTCAAGATGTGTATCAGCTGCACGGCTGTTGAAGAAGTATCTTGCTGCATCGCAGGAAACTTCGTCGAGAAGGTCTGTAAGAGTGATGCTCTTGCCTGTTCTCTTGGACATACGAACAACTTCGCCGTCACGCATAAGGCGTACAAGCTGCATAAGAACGATTTCAAGGCGGTTCTGGCCGTCAAGACCGAGAGCGTCGAGAGCTGCCTTGAGTCGTGCAACGTGACCGTGGTGGTCTGCGCCCCAGATGTTGATAACCTTTTCAAAGCCGCGCTTTGCGATCTTTTCTCTGTGGTATGCGATGTCTGCTGCAAAATATGTGTAGAAGCCGTTGCCGCGCATGAGAACGTCGTCCTTTTCGCAGCCGAAAGCTGTGCTCTTGAGCCAGATAGCGCCATCCTGCTCGTATGTGTAGCCGTTAGCTGTCAGCATATCGACAGTTTCCTTGACATAGCCTGTGTTGTGGAGCTGGGATTCATAGAACCATACATCGTAGTTGATGCCGTAACGTGCAAGGTCAGCCTGCATCTTCGGAATGTTCTTGCCGAGGCCGTATTTTACGAACACATCGAATCTTTCCTTTTCAGCCATATCCTTAAGGCTTTCGCCGTGGATGTCATAGAGTTCCTTTGCGATGACCTTGATGTCTTCGCCGTGGTATGCATCTTCTGGAAGTGGATGTGCTTCTTCGCCTTCGAGAATCTGCATATATCTTACGTTGATGGAGTTTGCAAACTTATCGATCTGGTTACCTGCGTCGTTTACATAGAATTCCTTTGTGACATTATTGCCAGCCCAGCTAAGCACGTTGGCAAGGGAGTCACCGAGAACACCGCCGCGGGCATTACCCATGTGCATAGGGCCTGTTGGGTTTGCAGAAACGAATTCAACCATGATTTTCTGTGGGTTTTCGTTTACAAGCTTACCGTAGTTTTCGCCTTCTTCTGTGATGTTTGTGAGAACGTCAGCAAACCACTTTGTGCCGAGGCGGAAGTTGATAAAGCCAGGGCCGAGGATTGTGATGGAGTCATAGTAGGAGCCTTCGAGCTGAGCGTTCTTTGCGATAGCTTCTGCGATCATCTTTGGAGCCTTGCCGATGATCTTTGTGTTCTGGAGAGCAAAGTTGGAAGCATAGTCACCGTGTGCAAGGTCCTTTGGGATCTCAATTACAGGTGTTCTGATTTCAGCCTGTGGAAGCTCACCATTTTCCACAGCTTTATTGTAAGCAGCAAGAATGATATCTGCTGCCTGCTTCATTGCATTCTGAATGTGATTCATATTTCCTCCGCATTATATTCTTTTACATTTATTTTCAGTTGATTTTTGCCGATGTAGTTATGGTCGAGACCTAAGGAATAGTAAACCGAAAGGTCGCCGCCCTTTTCCATCGTGAGGTTGCTCTCTATCTTATCTGTGTTGACAGTAAGTGTAAGAGGGCCATAAGGGGTGTTATAAAGGGAAATGTGCTGTTTCTTTTCTTCGAAAAGCATATTGGACGGGAACTTGCCTGTTCTGAGGACATTTATCGAGTCGCTTCTCACTCTTATCGTCGTTCTTGTGTCAGGCATGCCTGTCAGCTCGGATTCTTCATACACAATGTAGATGGCGTTGCCCTTTTCGTAAAGAGTGCCGCGTGTGACAAGCTCGGAGCTGTCCTTGTCCATATTTTCAAAGTCCTGCTCTCCCTTTATAGAAATTAGAACTTCTTTTTTCATTTTTACCTTCTTGATTTTATTTTTCATTCTGGGCGTGAGGGTTTTGCATGACACCTCATCCACCGCCATACGGCGGTCCCCCTTCCCCTCAAGGGGAAGGCAAGGGCGTATTGCCCAAAATGGTTATTTTATATATAATATGTGTAAAATCATCTCTTTTTTTGTTCATTCCGCCAAAGGTTAATTATACTCACACATATTCACAGTACATTATATCACATCTTTTAATAAAAGTAAAATTTTATTTGCATTTTTTTATTATTGTGGTATAATTAACAGTATAAAAGAAAATGGAGACATTTGGCTCCTTTCTGCATCAAAATTCATTATATGGAGGATAGATGATGAAAGTACAATTCACAGAAACCGTTTTGCGTGACGCTAACCAGTCGCTTATCGCAACACGTATGCCGATCGATGACTTCCTTCCAATTCTGGAAAAGATGGACCAGGCCGGCTATTATTCCCTTGAATGCTGGGGCGGCGCTACATTTGACAGCTGCCTTCGTTACCTCAACGAAGATCCATGGGAAAGACTCCGCAAGATCAAGAGCGTTGTAAAGAACACAAAGCTCCAGATGCTCCTTCGTGGCCAGAATATGCTCGGCTACAAGCACTATCCGGATG
>JAFSBG010000048.1 GCA_017441945.1 Clostridia bacterium | reverse complement strand
GTAAAAGTTCCTGGAGCTCCGGACAGATTTGATTTCACAATCTCTCCACATTACCATTTTGTATGTGAAACCTGTAAAAGGGTTTTTGATGTGGATATGCAATATATGTCAGACCTTGAAAATAGAGTCCCGAATGAAATGGGATTTATAATCAATCACCATGAGCTTATATTTTCTGGTGTATGCAAAAATTGTCAACAAAAATAAATTTTATTATGGAGGATATTATTATGTCAAATTTGAAGGGTACAAAAACTGAAGCTAATCTCTGGGCAGCATTCGCTGGTGAATCTCAGGCAAGAAATAAGTACACATATTACGCATCCAAGGCTAAGAAGGACGGCTTCGAACAGATTGCAGCTTTCTTCCAGGAAACAGCGGATAATGAAAAGGAACATGCAAAGATCTGGTTCAAGCTTCTCCACGATGGTATGCCAGATACAATGACAAACCTTGAAGATGCAGCAGCTGGTGAAAACTACGAATGGACAGACATGTATGCCAACATGGCTAAGACAGCAAAGGAAGAAGGTTTTGATAAGATTGCTTTCCTCTTTGAAGAAGTAGGCAAGATTGAAAAGGAACACGAAGAAAGATATCTCGCTCTCCTCAATAACATTAAGGAAGGCAAGGTATTCAATCGTGAAGGCGAACAGGTATGGCAGTGCCGTAACTGCGGTCACATCCATGTAGGTCCTGAAGCTCCTGAAATGTGCCCAGTATGTGATCATCCAAAGGCTCACTTCCAGCTCCGCGTTATCAACTACTAATATGATTTTTGATAAAAAGCACCCGTATGGGTGCTTTTTTCGCGATTAGACCAACAGTCGATTGCAAAAAAGCAATTTATATGTTAATTTGTATTTGAGGTGATAAACTTGGATAACAGAAAAACAGGTCAGCTTATTGCTGAATTGAGAAAAGGGAAGAATATGACTCAGCAGGATTTAGCTGACAAGATTCATGTTACAAATACTGCTGTTTCAAAGTGGGAGAGGGGGCTCAGCTTTCCGGGAGTCGATATTCTTGAAAAACTCGCTGAAGAACTTGGGATAACAGTTATGGATATTCTTGCCGGCGAAGTCTGTAAGAAAACAGAAGAAAAAATATCTGAAATTTCCATTGATGTAATGAGAACAGAAAAGAAAAAACGAAATAAAATCTATGTTTTCGGCATTATTATTGCCGTGGTATTTTCAGCAATATTTTTCTTTGACAGATATGGTCCAGCAATATTCCAGCGCGGATATCCCATACCATATATCAAGGCTATGATTAAAATAAGTGATAAAACGCCGTTAATTAAAGTCAAGGAAGGCGTTTATATCACAAAAAGAGGAGAGAAACAGGCTGTAATTGATCATATTAAAGAAAAATATGATGCAGAGCTTGTTGAACAGGCGGGAAACGGTTATATATTCTCAAATGGTATAGATAAATTGGTGGTATCATCGGAGATATACTGGAGAAATTACACAGTATGGAGTATCCCCGATATAACATTACAGACGAAATAAAAAGGCAGTTCGTTCTGAACTGCCTTTTAAAATTATGTAATTATTACTTTACGAACTTCTGAACGAGTGTTGCGAGTACGTCTACCATCTTTTCGAGAGACTGAACAGGAACAAATTCGTACTTACCATGAGCGTTGTGACCGCCTGTGGAAAGGTTTGGACATGGGAGACCCATATAGGAAAGACGAGCGCCGTCTGTACCGCCGCGAATAGCGGAAACAACTGGAGTTACGCCGTTTTCGGAGAAGGATGCCTTAGCATAGTCGATGAGGAACATATATGGTTCAACAACTTCTTTCATATTTCTGTAAGAGTCAGAAAGACTGAGGTAGATTGTGCCATCGCCATACTTTTCGTTAAGGTAAGCAGCGATCTTTTCAAAGCGAGCCTTCTTGATGTCGAACTTAGCTGCATCGTGGTCACGGATGATATAGTCCATAGTTGTCTGTTCTACGCCGCCAGCCATATGGTTGAGGTGGGAGAAGCCTTCGTAGCCTTCTGTGTTAGCTGGCTGCTCGTATGGAGGAAGCATACCGTGGAATTCCATAGCAATGTGGAGGGAGTTCTTCATCTTGTTCTTGGAAGAACCAGGATGAATGTTGGAGCCGTTTACGATAACCTTTGCGGAAGCTGCGTTGAAGTTTTCATATTCAAGACCGCCAACTGCACCGCCATCGATTGTGTAACCGAAGTTTGCGCCGAGCTTTTCAACATCACAGTTAAGAATACCAGTGCCGATTTCTTCGTCTGGAGTGAGGCAGATTCTGATCTTACCATGAGGGATGGATTTGTCAGCGAGAAGCTTTTCAGCAAGAGCAAAGATTTCAACAATACCAGCCTTGTCGTCTGCACCGAGGAGAGTTGTGCCGTCTGTTACGATGAGGTCCTGACCAACATAGTTCTTCATGAATGGGAACATTTTCTCTTCCATAACGATGCCGAGTTCCTTGTTGAGAATAACGTCGCCGCCTTCGTAATGAACGATGGAAGGCTTGATATCCTTGCCGGAGATGTCGGAAATTGTATCCATGTGAGCGAGAAGAGCGATAACAGGAATGTCACCTTCTGCAGTTGCAGGAATTGTACCGAATACAAAACCGTTCTTGTCAACTTCAACTTCTTCAATGCCGATTGCCTTCATTTCATCAGCCATGAAGTGAGCAAAATCCATCTGCATTGCAGAGGATGGGCATGGATTACCTTCGATTTCAGGATAGGAAGTTGTTTCGATCTTGATGTACTCAATGAAACGATCTACTATTGTTTTCATAAGAGTTCTCCTTATATAAAATTATTTTATGTCTATATAATAACACATATAATGAATAAATGCAAATGATTTATTGGGAAGTTACATCTTTATAAAGCTGATTTTTGTTGAGATTATACTGCTTTGCAATCTGCTTTACAGCATCGCGTGTGGACATACCTTCTTCAACGAGTGCATTGACAAGAGCGATTCCATCAACTTCTTCAGCCTCGTTTTCATCTTCGGATTTGCCTGCAATAATGAGAACAAACTCGCCCTTTGGTGTGTTTTCCTCGTAATGCTCAACAGCTTTACAGAGTGTTGTTTTAAAGACTTCTTCATGGATTTTGGTCAGTTCACGGCAGAGCGCAATCTCTCTGTCACCGAGTGTGGCATAAAAATCCTTGAGAGTGCGGAGAAGCTTGTGAGGCGCTTCGTAGAATACCATTGTGCGCTTCTCATTTTTGATATCTTCAAGGTGCTCGCGTCTGCTTTTGTTATTGACAGAAAGAAAGCCTTCGAAGCAGAATCTGCCGCAGTCCATTCCTGAAATCGAAAGGGCGGAGATGACGGCGCTTGGGCCGGGCACGGCAACTACATCAAGTCCATTGTCCTGACAAATCTTTACAAGGTCTGTGCCGGGATCGGAAATAGCAGGTGTGCCTGCATCTGTAACGAGGGCGCAATTTTCACCTTCAGCAATTCGGGATGCAATATACTGTCCCTTTTCAGCTCTGTTATGCTCATAATAGCTGATAAGCGGTTTTTTGATGTCATATCGGGCGAGAAGCTTGGAAGTAACTCTTGTGTCTTCGCACGCAATGAAATCAACAGATGAAAGTGTCTCCAAGCAACGGGTGGAAATATCCCCGAGATTGCCGATTGGAGTACCTACAATATATAATTTAGCCATATAGCCTCCTTAATTCAGCTTGGAATCGCCAAGCTTACTGCGTAAATGATGTACTTTTTTGAAAAGCCATTGGTTTTCCGGCTTTTTAAGTTCAGGGTCGGAAGAAATAATTTTTTCAGATATTTCTTTCGCACATTCAACAGTTCTCATATCAGCCTGATTAACTATCGAATTATATTTAGGAAGACCATGCTGAGCCATACCAAAAAAGTCACCGGGACCTCTGAGTCTCAGGTCTTCCTGAGCAATTTTAAAACCATCTGAAGTTTTGGTCATAATATTCAGACGCTCTTTTGTTTCGTGATTTGAAGTATCGCTGACCAGGATGCAGTATGATTTTTCACTGCCGCGTCCGACACGACCTCTCAGCTGATGGAGCTGGGAAAGACCGAAACGTTCGGCGTTTCTGACAATCATAAGAGTTGCATTAGGTACGTCAACGCCGACTTCAACAACGGTTGTTGAAACGAGAATATCTATCTCTTTATTCTTGAAACGATCCATAATAGCCTGCTTTTCCTTTGATTTCAGTTTGCCATGAAGCATAGCGACATTGAGATCGGGGAATATATTATTCTGCAAAAATGAAGCGTATTCTTCTGCGCTGGCAAGGTCGGATTCTTCACTTTCGAGTGCAAGAGGGCAGACAACATAAGCTTGAGATCCTTCACTGATCAGCTTCTTTATGAAGGCATATAAACGCTTGTCATAGCCTGTATTGACAAAGAATGTATCAATTTTCTGCCTGCCTGGAGGTAGTTCATCAATTATAGAAACATCAAGCTCACCATAAATAATGAGTGTAAGTGTACGCGGAATAGGTGTAGCAGACATAACAAGTGTATGACAGCCTTGTCCTTTTTTGCTCAGTTTAGTGCGCTGAGCAACGCCAAAACGGTGCTGTTCGTCAACAACAAATAATGCAGGATTTTTAAATACAACATTATCTTCAAGTAAGGCATGAGTGCCTATCAGCAAATCTATTTCACCGTTGGCAAGAGCGGTTTTAATCGCTTCTTTTTCCTTTTTTGTAGTAGAGCCAACAAGCAAGGCAATACGCACATCCATGCCTTTAAACATATTGGTAAAGTTTTTGTAGTGTTGTAAAGCAAGAATTTCGGTCGGAGCAATTACCGCCGACTGGTATCCGTTTAGTGCGGAAAGATAAGCGGCGGCCGCAGCAACTACTGTTTTACCTGAACCTACATCACCCTGTACAAGTCTGTTCATTGAATATCCGCTATACATATCCTCGAAAATATCATTTACTGCTCGCTTCTGAGCACCTGTCAATTCATAGGGGAGATTCTCAAGAAATGGATTAAGGGAGATGACTTTCATCTTCGGCGCAGACTGATTTCTGATGGAAGATTTAAACTGGGCGAGGGCAGAGGAGTATGTAATAAGCTCATTGAAGCATAATCTGTTGATTGCATCACGCAGACGTTGGTGAGAAGAAGGAAAATGTATGTTTTTTATAGCAATATCAAGTGGTGTTAAGTTATATTGCTTTACAATGCTTTCCGGCATATCGTCGATGATTTCTCCTGTATTTGCCAGTGCGCGAGCCATGGAATCTGTAAGAAAATTGCGCGTTATACCTTCAGTCAAAGGATAAATTGGCAATATTTTGCCGGAGATTTTGCCTTTACCGACAGCTTCAAAATCAGGATTCTGCATCTGATATGTTCTGTTGAATTTCGTTATTTTACCGAAAAAGACATATTCCTTGCCGACAAAAAGCTGTTTTTCAAGAAAACGTCTGTTGAAAAATGTAAGCTCAATGGCACCAAATTCATCGAAGATTTTACATTTTGATATGGTAAAACCTTTACGAATCATAGCAGTTTTCGCACTTGTGCCGACGGTGGCTCTTATGCAAACGGGGACGTCCTCAGGAAAATCTTCAAGTGTATAAAACTTTGTTCTGTCTTCATACGCTCTCGGATAATAATTCAGCAAATCGCCGATTGTATCTATGCCGATATTATGGAGCGCTGCCTGACGCACCTTGCCGACTCCTTTTAAAATACTTACTGGCTGATTGAGCATATAAAGACCTCCTTTCGTTTTCATAAATATATAATACATTAAAAAGCTGAAATAATCAATAATGAAAATAAAGAAGGATTGAAGTTTGAGAAAAAATATGTTAAAATAATTATGTTCTATTTTAATCAAAAAGACAAATGAAAAACACAAATTGCTGTTAAAATGATAATCAGTAGATATAAGATAAGGAGTTAATATGGAAAGAGATACAATACTTGACCATCTTTTCGATACAGATCATCCGGAAGATATTTTGGACAGAACCCGTCCGTTCAGTGAACTTATGATGCATTACAGAAGTGCAATGCTGGAAATTCAAACAAAACTTGAGGTTCTTAATGCAGAAATGGCGCTCCACAGCAGCAGAAATCCATTTGAATCAATAAAGTGCAGACTCAAGAGCCCTATAAGTATCGTTGGAAAGATGAAGCGAAAGGGCCTCCCTGCAACCGTAGAGGCTATCGAGAACAATATTTATGATATTGCAGGTGTACGCGTTATCTGCTCTTTCCCAAGCGATATTTATAAGCTTGCTGAAAGCCTTATGGCACAGGATGATATCAAGGTCTTTAAAATCAAAGACTACATAAAGAATCCTAAGCCAAATGGATACAGAAGTCTTCATCTTATTCTTGAAATTCCAATCTTCCTTTCAACAGAGAAGAAATATGTAAAGGTCGAAGTCCAGTTCAGAACTATTGCGATGGATTTCTGGGCAAGCCTTGAACACAAGCTTAAGTACAAGAAGGATATAGGCGAAGCAGAGGATATCGCTGCTGAACTCAAGCAGTGTGCTGATGAAATCAGCTGTCTCGACAACGCAATGCAGAGCATTCGCGATAAAATCGATAATATTTAATCTGATAATATGTAAAAAGCAGCCAATTGGCTGCTTTTTTAATCATTTTCTTTGAATAGTTGAATGATATTATTTATCTCATCTTCATAGATACTGTCTTTTGTGTAGACAAAATTGAATTCGTGGGTGACATTCCAATCGGAAAGCTTGATTTTGGAGAGATTGCCGCGCTTGATTTCTTCGCGTGCAGCAGCATTGTACATAAAACTTATACCTGCATTATAAGATACGAGCTTTTTTATAGCATTAAGACTACCTATTTCAAGCGTACCGTTAAAGCTTTCAGGGGAAAGATTTTTCTCGAATAATACATTCTCGAAAATAGCCCTTGTGCCAGAGCCTGCTTCACGAAGAATAAGTCTGTTATCCAGAAGACTTTCGATAGAACAGGATGTACTTGAATGCATAGAGTCAGGGGAACATATACCAATAAATGGCTCGTTACGGAAAAGACTGTATCCATATTTTGACTTGTCAAAAAATCCTTCGATAACGGCAAATGAAATATCACCGTTTTCAAGTTTCTTGAGAAGAATGGATGTATTCTCGACATACATATTGAAATGGATATCAGGATTTTTCTTCATTATGCGGGATATTACATCGGGCATAATATACTCGCCGATAGTCAAAGTCGCACCGAATGAAATAACTCTGTTCCTGTGGCTTACAAGATCATCCTTAATCTTCTTACAGTCAACTGCAATGCGCTTTGTAAAGTTATAAAGCTTTCGTCCCTTATCGGTAAGCTGAAGCTCTTTCCCGTTATAGAGAAAGAGCTTTCCGCCATAAATATTTTCGAGATGTTTGATATGCTGGGAAACCGCCGGCTGAGTAATATGAAGATGTTCTGCGGTTTTGGTGTAGCTCTTTATCTCACAAAGAGCGAGAAAGGTTTCGTGACGAAAATCTATCATGATTATACGTTAAACAAGAATGATGAATTTGAGTACGAAGTACCAGGAAACAAGAGCTGCAATAAGAGCCGGAAGGAAAAGAAGATAGTTCTTGTATAGATCCTTCATGCTTGTATTGAAGTATTCGAGTGTAAGCACCTGACACATGTGGATAGGAGATGTAAAATATGCGAAGAAGCCGACAGAATACATAAGGTATGCAAAGAGAAGCACGAGGTTATAAGAGGTTGCAACAGGGAGAATGAGTGGGTATACAACTGCGAGAGATGGCTGGAAATTACCCATTGAGAAGGAGAGAATACCAACTGCAACAATTACAATAATTTCAACAGGAACACCGCCGTTTACCATGGAAACGATGAATTCATTGAGCTCGGAAAGACCGCCTACAACTGTCTTGAAAAGGAGAATGCCGAGGATGGAAAGAGTCATTTTTACATTGATACCCTTAACAATGAGAACGGCAGGATTTTCTTCAAGCTTGTACTGTTCATCTTTTTTGGCATCCATGTGGTTGACAAGTACTGCAACGAGAATACCAATAGGAAGTGAGAAGTGAATTGGTAGACCAGTTGTAACTGTTGTTACAATACTTACCCAGATTGGAGAGGAATAAAGCAGGAAGCCTTTGATGTGACCGACATATTCCTTGGAAGTGATCTTTTCAGGCTTCTTGTCCTTGACACCGCGAAGAAGTGAAAAATAGCCGAGAAGGAACATTACAATTGTGATAGGGAACTGGATCTTGATAAAGTCGAAAAGCTCAAATCCACCGAGCTGAGCTGCGAGAATAATAGTTGGGGAAAGCGGATAAGAGAAGAAAAGACCATGACGGAAAATCATGTTGATTGCCGCACGTTTTGCATTTGGAAGCTCAAGCTTGTCGCCCAGTTTATCAACAACAGGACAGGACATAAGAGCACCGCCGGCAACCTGAAGAAGACCGATAATTGTAGGTGAAAGAAGAATAGTGGCTTTTGCGCTTTTAAGAACCTGTTCAAGGTGTTCAATCATACGGTCGAGCATCTTATATCTTTTCATAAGATATCCCATGATGGAAATAAACAGGATGGTGAAGGTCATGGTGTATGTAAGCGGGTCCTTTACCATGCTTGCGAGAGCCTGTATAAAATCGCCAAGACCTTTTCCGTTGAGAAACAGCATCACAACAGAAGCGATGAGCAAAGCAAGACCAAGCTGTACTTTTTTGTTTACCAGAATCAGCAGAAGAAGAACAACTGCAGCAAGTTTAACAACGATCATAAAAATCTCCTTAAATTAGTTTTGTTATTTTATATTTTACCATAATTCACCGGCAGTTACAATAAAAAAATTATTTTTTATTGTCGTTTAGAGCAGACAAAAATATTTACAAAATGATAAGTTTGTTATATAATTATAGTGTAATGCTAAAATTAGGGGGTGCTTTATGCTTTTGCTCAGTAAAAACAATGCATTGCTTTCAAAATGGTCGGGTGGGACAACAGCTCAGCTTATGATTTTTCCTGAAAGTTCTGAATATAAAGACAGGGATTTTGACTATAGAATTTCCGTAGCTACCATTGATGATGAGACAAGTGTGTTTACAAGTCTGCCTGATTATCACCGATATATGATAGCTCTCTCTGATAAAATAAACTTAACCAATAATGGCAAGCTTGTAGAATTGAAAAAGTGCGAACTGTACGAGTTTGAAGGCTTTGACCATGTGGAAAGTTTTGGTAAAGCAACCGATTTAGGTGTTATGTGCAAAAGAGGAAAATGCCACGCTGATATAAGCATTCTTGCTTATGAGGTTGGGGAAATGATTCCGCAGATGGCAGATTACGCATATCTTGCCGTTGGTCATGTTGAAGAAAGTGACGAAGGCATTGTCGTAAAATCCCAGCGAGCAGTAGTTGTGTTCATTAATATAATTTATGACCTTAAACTGGTTAAGCCTGACAAGAATCATAAGGAAATGTGGGAAAAAGCCCTTGCCGAGTTTAAGGAAGCGGGAGAAGAACCTGTACCATCTGCAATGATGGATGGCGACGGTGATTTTGATTCTTTTCTTATGGAGACAGAAAAGTCTGATAAGATGCCGGCTTGTGAGTGGAATGAAAAGGGTGGATTTATGATGTCTCCCCAAACCACCATGTTCTTTACAACTGCTGATGAAACAAAACTTATTGGTGCAATATCCTGCAGAAAATTCCTGACAGATAAGCTTCGTGAAAGAGGAGGCAATATCGGTTATGGAATTGTGCCAAGTGAACGCAGAAGAGGATATGCTACGAAAATGCTCGGTATGTTCCTTGAAGAATGTAAGAACATCGGTCTTGCTGCTGTTGTAATAACATGCTCGGCTGATAATGTACCTTCAAAAAAGACGATCATCAACAATGGCGGTGTTTTTTACGGAACAGGTATTGACAAAAACGGCGAGGAGTATGAAAGATATTACATACTCACTCTTTAACATAAATAAAAAAGGAAGTGCAAAATGGCGAAACTTGAACTTATGAGCCCTGCCGGCTCGTTGGAAAGCATATATGCTGCGGCGAGAGCCGGTGCTGATGCTATCTATTTCGGCGGCGGTGATTTCAATGCCAGAAGAAATGCTAAAAACTTTACCAATGAAGAATTGGAAACTGCTATAAAATATCTTAAAATCAGAGGCAAGCATAGTTATATTACGGTTAATACGCTCCTCACAGACAGAGAACTCAAGGATCTTTACGGCTTTCTCAAGTTTCTCAACGATGCAGGAGCAAGCGCTGTTATCGTACAGGATCTTGCGGTTGCAAAGATGATTCACACAGCTTTCCCTGATATGCCTATGCATGCATCTACTCAGCTTACTGTTCACAATCTTGCCGGTGCATTGCAGATGAAAGAGCTTGGTTTTTCGCGAGTCGTTCTTTCACGTGAGCTTCCGCTGAGCGAAATAAAGTACATTACAGAAAACTGTGGAATTGAAACTGAGGTTTTTGTTCACGGTGCTCTTTGTATGTGTTATTCGGGTCAGTGCTATTTCTCTGGGCTTGTGGGTGGAAGAAGCGGCAACAGAGGGCTTTGCGCTCAGCCTTGCAGAATGCAGTATGGTGTAGGCAACGGACAGTCAAAGGCTGTTCTTAGCCTTAAGGATCTTTGTCTTGCTGAACAACTGCAGGAGCTTGTGAAGGCAGGTGTCTCTTGCGCAAAAATCGAAGGCAGAATGAAGCGCCCTGAATATACAGCTTATGTAACAAATGTTTACAGAAAAGCTATCGACAGCGGAAAGAACCCTACACGTGATGAGATGGAAAAACTTAAGACTCTCTTCTCAAGAGATGGTTTTACACAGGGTTATTTCAATGACAAAAAGGGGCCTGATATGTTCGGCACAAGAGAAGAAGGAGACCCGAAGAAGCTGAAAGCTATCTATAAGGAAGCGCAGGCACTCTATGCAGGCGAAGAAGAGCCATCAATTCCTGTTGATGCTTATGTATATGCACATTCTGATGAAAAGATAAGAATTTCCATGCGTACACACGATGGTTATGCTTATGAATGTTACGGAATGGTGCCTGAAAAGGCTAATCACAGACCGACAGGTTCGGAAGAAATTGCAAACAGCCTTAAAAAGACGGGCGGTACAGCATTCTATATGGCGGATATAAAGGTCGATATGGAATATGGCTTAAAAATTCCGCTTTCTGCAATAAATGCTATGAGAAGGCAGGCGCTTGATGCTCTTACTGCTCAGCGAAAGGTGCAGCAGCCGAGACGTGAGCTTGAATGGCACGCAGGATATATGCGTACAAATTCCAAAGAAAAGCCTAAATATATTTTCTCATATACAAAAACAGAGCAAATTACAAGAAAAGCTTTGATGGCAAAGCCGGAATATATTTACATTCCGCTGGCTGAGTGCTATAATAATATAGAGGCTTTTCAGAAGTTGCGTGAAATGGGGCAGAAGATTGCTGTTGTGATGAACAGAATTATGTTCGACAGAGAATGGCCTGAAACTAAAAAACAGCTTGAAGCCGTCAAGGAAGCTGGAATTGACAATGCAGTATGTACAAATGTCGGCCATCCATATATGCTTAAGGATATGGGCTTTGAGCTTAGAGGTGACTTTGGTCTCAATGTATTTAACTCTCAGACAATGAAGCAGTTCAGAAGTCTCGGAGTTAATTGCCAGACACTTTCATTTGAGCTTAATTTTGCACAGATAAGAGATATTTCAAAATGCTGTGAAAGTGAGCTTATAGTATATGGCAGACTTCCGCTTATGATAACTGAAAACTGTTCTATCAGAAACAGAACAGGTAAGTGTTCATGTAAAGACGGATATGGTGAAATTACTGATAAAACCGGAAGAACTTTCCTGATTCTCCGTGAAGAAGGCTGCAGAAATACTATCTATAACAGCGATATGCTTTTCTGGGCTGACAAGAAAAATCAGTATTCCAATATCGGCATCACATATGCTCGTCTCAATTTTACAACAGAAAGCGACTATGAATGCGATAAGGTTATCGGCGCATACATAAATGATGAACCTTATATGCCTGCACGAATGACAAGAGGTCTTTATCAGCGAGGTGTTGAATAATGAATATACGCCTTATTGAAAGAGATGGAATGAAACCTGATGTTCCGAAATATCAGACTGCAGGTGCTGCGGGAATGGATCTTGCTGCTTTTGTAAAAGAAAGTGTTATTATAGAGGCTGGCGGCAGAGCAAAGATTCCTACAGGAATTGCAATCGAGCTTCCTGATGTAAACTGCGCAGGATTTGTAATGGGCAGATCATCATTGGGAGCAAAATATGGCGTATGCCCTTCAAACGGCGTAGGTCTTATCGACAGCGATTACAGAGGAGAAATATTTGTAACTCTGCAAAATAACGGTAGGGAAGATTTTGTTGTAAATAACGGAGACAGAATTGCCCAGCTCGTTATTGTAAATATCAGAAGACCGGAGCTTGTTGTGAAAGAGGAACTCTCTGAAACAGTCAGAGGTGAAGGCGGCTTCGGCAGCACAAACAAGTAAAACACACAAAGCAATAGTGTTTTTAATAAAATATTAGATAAAAGAGGTATGAAAAATGAAATTTCATGTTTACGATGTAGTTCGCGGCGGCGAATATGACATGACAAGAGAAGAACTCATTTATGAAGTTCAGTACAAGGACCGTATGCTCAACTTCTGCTTCGACCATGTACGTAATGACCCTGAAGAATATCTTTTCTGGGATAAGGAATCCTGGATGATCGAAGATGCATCCAGAAGACGTTTCATCCGTTACTACGAGCTTAAGGGTAAGGTTCTTCGTGACATGACAGGTCACAACATCCACGACCTTGCATTCGAATTCCATCCTGAAGAAGCTATCAGAATCGAACTCGCATAATTAAGTTTTCTAAATTACTCAAAACAATATAAGGAGGAGAATATGAATAAGATCACAAGCCCAAGAGAGTTTTTTGGCGTAGAACCAGGTGCGGATCGTACAATTATCCGTTGGGATAAGATATGTGATTATTTCGAACTGCTTCAGAAAGAAAGCCCATGCATTCAGGTAACTGATATGGGGCCATCCACAGAAGGCAACAAGTTCCTCAAAGTTATCATCACTTCTGAAAAGAACATGAAGAATCTTGAAAAGTACAGAAAGATCTCCATGGCTCTTGCAGATCCAAGAGGTCTTACACAGGAACAGATCAACGCAATGGTCAAAAATGGTAAGACAGTCAGCGTTCAGAGTATGAGCCTTCACGCAAGTGAAATCGGCGGTACTCAGATGGCTCCTGTTCTTGCACACAGCCTTCTTTGTGCAGATACAGAAGAAAAGAAAAATATTCTCGATAATGTAATTTTCGTAATGGTTCCTTGCTTCAATCCAGACGGTCAGCTTATGGTCTGCGATTGGTACAACGAAAAGCTTGGTACAGAAGATGAAGGTGCAGGTCTTCCATGGCTCTACCATAAATACACAGGTCACGATAACAACAGAGACGCATTTGCTCAGAACATCATCGAATCCCGTTATATGGGTCAGATTTTGTTCCACGAATGGATGCCACAGAGCTATCAGGATCATCATCATATGGGTTCCTACGGCGCTCGTCTGTTCATCGCTCCTTATTGCGAACCTGTAAGACCATATACAGATCCACTTATCTGGCGTGAACTCAGCCTTTATGGCGCAAATATGGCTTATAAGTGTGAAGAAGAAAATATCACAGGTATTTCCAATGGCACACAGTATCCTGGCTGGGGTCATTATGGTTACCATTGGATCACAAACAGCCATAATATCGCTGGTATGCTTACAGAATCTGCAAGTGCAAGACTTGCAACTCCACTTTACATCCATCCAACACAGCTTCAGGGCAATGGCGATATGACAATGCCTGCTTACGAGCAGCATGGTTATTTCCCACATCCATGGGAAGGCGGCTGGTGGAAGCTTTCCGATATCGTTCTCCAGCAGTATACAGTAGCTATGGCACTTCTCGATACAATGGCTAAGAACAGAGAGCAGATTCTCAAGAATATGGCTCAGAAGGCTCTTCGCCAGACACAGCGTGGTGCTGAAGATGCTGAAAAGGCATTCATCATCCCGGCTGAACAGCATGACGTAGGCACAATGCACAAGCTCATTAAGATACTTCTTGCTCAGAATATCGATGTTAAGGTTGCTATTAGCTCCATTACAGCAGGCGGCAAGATGTATCCTGCAGGTTCTTACATAGTTCCTCTTGATCAGCCTAAGTACGGTGTTGTAAAGAATCTTCTTGACAATATTATCCATCCTGATAACCCATTCACACGCAATGCAGAAGGCGCACATACAGCATTTGACGCAGCAGCAGATACAGTTGCGGAATATATGGGCGTTGTATGTGAACCTGCAAACGGCGAAGTGAAGGGCAGAATGAAGAAGGTAACAGAAGCACCTAAGTTTGATATTGCTATTGAAAAGGCAACAGGTTATGTTATCTCTGCTAAGGAAAATGACGGTTATAAGGCTGCAAACCTCCTTATGAAGGCTGGTTATAAGGTATACAGAATCGATGTATGCCCATGGAGAGACTACTATGTTGAAGGCGATGCTGAAAAGCTC
>JAFSBG010000047.1 GCA_017441945.1 Clostridia bacterium | reverse complement strand
AGCATCCTGCCGATGACCCCGATACAGATATTATCACAACCCACTTCGATTACCATTCTATCCACGATAATCTGCTCAAACTTGACCTTCTCGGACACGATGACCCTACAATGATCAAGCGTCTTGAAGAGCTTACAGGTCTCAATGCCCGTGAAATTCCTCTTGATGACAAGCAGACAATGGGTATCTTTACAGATATTTCTAATCTTCATACGAAGAATGGTGAGCCATTGGATAAAAATGACCCAATTCTTGGTGTAACAGGCGCTGTTGCTATTCCTGAATTCGGTACAAAGTTTGTTCGACAGATGCTGCTCGATACACAGCCATCTGCATTTGACGATTTGCTTAAGATTTCCGGTCTTTCCCACGGTACCAACGTATGGCTCAATAATGCACAGGATATTATCAAGGCTGGTCATGGTACCATCAAAGATGTAGTTTCCACCCGAGATGACATTCTGAGATATCTTATGTCGCTTGGCGTTGAAAATAAAACTGCCTTTACGATTATGGAAGCTGTCCGAAAAGGTAAAGGACTTAAGCCTGAGTGGGAAACAATTATGCGCGACCATAAGGTTCCTGAATGGTATATTGAATCATGTAAGAAGATTGCCTATCTGTTCCCGCGTGCCCATGCGGTTGCCTATGTTATGATGGCGTTTAGAATTGCGTGGTTCAAGGTGCATAAGCCGCTGGCGTTCTACAGCGCATATTTTGGTATCAGAGCCAATGGTTTTGACGCATCGGTTATGACATTTGGCGATGAAATGGTGGTCAAGAAGATGAATGAGCTTCAGGCTAAGGACAAGCGTTCAGGTGCGGAAGAAGATATGCTTATCACACTTGAAGTTGTTCATGAGTTCTATAAGCGTGGTTTCAAATTTGAACCTATAAATATCTATAAATCAGAGGTTACAAAGTTTGTGCCGACTGAAGATGGTCTTATAACTCCGTTTACAGCACTTCCTGGTGTAGGCTCTGCTGCTGCACAGGATATTGTTGAAGAGCGTAAAAAAGAAAAGTTTATGTCCGGTGAGGATATAATCATGCGCTGTTCAAAAGTCGGCAAATCGGTGGTAGATGCTCTTGACAAGATAGGCGCATTGGGTGATATACCAAAATCCAATCAGCTTAGTTTCTTCTAAAATAAAAAATGCAGGTAGTAATACCTGCATTTTTTATGTTCTTCCTTTAAAGTCTTTTGCAATTTTTTCCGTCCATTTTTCATCACTTATGTTTGCGCGAAATGCAGTAATAGTTTCACTTATTACTTCGTAATTCAAACGTGTGCCGACTGGGTCAGCGTGATAATTTACTGCGCGGTCTTCACTTATACCGAAGTTTTTAGCAGTGCCGACAGCATCAATATTTGCACCGAGGAAAATAAATTCCCAGTCATATTTTTCTTTTTGCATATTGATCATATATTTAATCTTATCAGCATCAAAAAGGTGACTGGAGTTTTCCATTCCGTCGGTTGTAATGACAAATAATGTTTTATCAGGAATATCTTCTTTGCGAGCGTATTTATGAATATTGCCGATATGATGAATTGCACAGCCGATGGCATCGAGAAGGGCAGTAGAGCCGCAAGGTGCGTAGTCCTGCCTTGTCATAGGTGCAATATCTTTTATACTTTTACGATCGTGAACGACTATGCTTTTGTCATTAAATAATACAGTGGATACAAGAACATCTCCTGCATTATCTTTTTGATTTTCTATCATAGAATTGAAACCGCCGATTGTGTCGGTCTCAAGACCGTGCATTGAGCCGCTTCTGTCGATAATAAAAACCAATTCTGTAAGATTTTTCATAACTGTACCTCCTAAAAAATATAGCTGTAAGAACTAACTTACAGCTATATTATAAAGATATTTAATTACAAAATGGTCGCACGAAAAGCGACAAATTATCCGCTGAGCAGTCCCTGGTCAAAGGCAAATAAAGCTTCGTTTATCTCGAAAATATTATAGTTGCCGTTTTTGATAAAATATTCGATAATAACATCGGAGATATAGGAATGAGAAAGAGCAAATCCTGCTTTTTTAAGAAGACTATTGGTCTCGTTTAAAGGCAGCTCAAGGGCAATTGCAAATGCAAGAGCAGTTTGCTTACTTGGTCTGTAATTTACATCGCTGCGGATTTTGGAGAACAATTTACGGTCGATATTGGCTTTTTTATAGCACTGCGCATCAGTCATTCCTGATTCATCAATCTTTCTGAGAAGCATCTGGGAAAAACTTTCGTCAAGGCTATGAACTGCATCGTATAAAAAAGAATTAGGACGGGTTGCAGTATCATGTACTTCCTGAAGCTGTGCAATGGCGAGTTTTTCTCTTCTTGCCATTGTATGCTCATCGACATAGTTGTCATCGATATATGATTTAATACCGCTGAAAAGTTTTTCACCGATATCAAATGAACTCTTGTCAAAAATGACAAGGTAGACAAGCATATCGTTATCGATAAGAAAATCAGTAATTGCATTGACAGCAATTTTAAGAGCAGAAGCCTTAGGAAAACCATAGATACCTGATGAAATAAGAGGAAAGGCTATGCTCTCAAGCCTATGCTCTTTGGCAAGCTCGAGTGAACGGGCGTATGCGGAATAAAGAAGCTGCGGCTCACTCCTGTTTCCATCCTGCCAGATAGGGCCGACAGCGTGGATGACATATTTTGCAGGCAAGTTAAAGCCGTTGGTGATAACGGCATCTCCGGTATCACAATAACCTATTTTATTGCACGCTTCCTGCAGTTTTGCTGCTCCGGCAGCTTTGAATATAGCGCCGCAGACACCTCCGCCTGCCATGAGCTGTGAGTTGGCGGCGTTTACTATTGCATCGACATTGAGCTGAGTTATATCAGCGCGGATTATCTCAAAAGGCATAATATCACCTCGGAAATATAGTATAACCATAATATATCATTAAATCAAAACAAAATCAAGGCTTCATCGGTTTTAATACGATGAAGCCCTTTTAAAGTTCGATTTATGGGACAGAAAGTACAGTGTTCCCGAATTTTATTGCAGAAAGCTCATCAGGCTCGATAGGAATTATCCATCGGTAAACGTTATTCAGAATATCACTGTCTACTGTGCCGCTACCCCCTGAAATACCGATTTCCTGACCATCATTGAGTATAGCATAAATATGAGAATCGACAGTTAAAGTACCACCGTGGTGGTTATATGAAAAACGCAGGGAAGTACAGTTGATTTCGATGTTACTGATAGTAACAGGTATTTCCGTATATTCATCGGCAGTATGGTCAAATGCCATTACCTCTGTGTCTGGGAGCGTGATAACATCATCCAGAATATTTGGATTTATTGTAAAAGAAAATTCCCACGGACCTTCTGCAACAACCTCATTATTTCCCGATTTAAACATAGATATATTGCCAAGGCTAAGTGTGATATCAAGAGGATCGGTTATTATTTCACCGTTTGTTGTATATTCATGACTGAAAAGAAACAGGCCTTCTCCATTATGGTCGATACCGTGAAAGTCAGCACCGAATGAGCCCATACCCGCGTTATCACCCCAAGGATCAGGAGAAATATCAATATACATTTTGTCAAAACTATAGCCATATCTATCAGAAAGCTTAATGCCGGAAGTTTTGACAAGAAGGAAAAAGCTGTCATCACCGACAGTAGCAGAGTCAACAGTAACTGTAATATCACCTATGGTTTGGCTGATACCGATATGTTGGCTGAGATGATCTATAAGGGCGCTGTGTTCAACGCTCATCTGCTGACCGGTGATAAGCTCCCAGTAATAACCAAACCAATGCTGAATATTGTCGCTGTAAATCATAGTCGCAATGCCTGCGCCCATCATAAGGAGCATAAGAATGGAGGCAATCAATCCGACTGATAAACGCCGTTTTATGCCGAATGATGTACGATTTGAAGTAGCAACTTCACTTCTCAAAATAAGGTCATCGTCAAGATTATTCAATGTCATGTAAAGTTCATTAGCGTTCATCTATAAATCCCTCCTTTATAAGCTGTTTCCTGAGTTTTGCTCTGGTGCGGTTGAGAATGACAGAAATGTTGTTCTCAGTAATTTTATATCGCACGCTTATTTCTTTTATACTTTCATTGAAAAAGTATCTTCTTATAAAAATATTGCCGTCACGATAGGGGAGAGAACGAACAAAATTGTTTATCGCCATTGATAGCTCTTTTGACTCAATAGCCTTCTCAATATTGGATGAATCGCCGATACATTCGGATAACTCATCTAAAATGACAGGCAGTTCACCATTTCCTCGCTTATCTGCGTGAAGATAATTGTACTTATTGAATGATAAATTGCGTGTTATTTTTCCAAGAAAGGTACGGAGAATTGCAGGCTTGTGAGGTGGTATAGAATTCCATGCCTGCAGGAATGTATCACTGACACATTCCTCTGCATCTTCATTGTTGCCAAGTATATTATGTGCTATAGAGCGGCAGTAACTTCCATATTTCAGTGATGTTTCGGCTATAGCATCTTCATTTCTGGCCCAGAACAACTGAATTATCTTTGAATCATCCAAAATTATCATCTCCTTTTACAAATATACACAGATTATAAAGGCAAATCTTACAACTATTTTACAAAAAATATCAAAATAATGCAATAAAAAAGCGTACTCCGAAGAGTACGCTTTAATTTTATGTAAGTATTACTGACCGCAAGCAGCCTTGAATTCTGTCCATACCTTTGTATGTGCAGCATCTGCTTCAGCGGAGATATTTTCAATCATTTCAGCAGAGGAAGCATCAATGCCTTCTGGAAGTGTAAGGAAGCTCTTGTAAGCGTCATCAATGAGTTCATCAGCCTTTGCATTTGTGCAGTAGTAGCCCATCCATTCGTAGCACTGCTTGGAAATTTCAGGCTGGAGAATGTAGTCGATGAACTTGTGAGCATTTTCAGCATTTGGAGCCTTGGATGGAATGAACTGAGCCATAACACCGAAGCCGAAGCCTTCTTCTGGGAATACAACCTTGAGGTCTGGGTTTGCAAGCATAGCCATTGTTACCTGAGATGTGTACATAACAGCTACATCGATTTCACCGGAGATAAGGTCGTCCTGAATGTTATCATCCTTAATAAGGCGGATGTTTGGAGCAAGTTCAAGCATCTTTGCGCCTGCTTCTTCGATAACTGCAACATCATTTGTGTTGTAGCTTTCGCCCATTGTCTTGAGTGCCATACCGTTTACAACGCGGTAGTTACCAACAACGCCGATCTTTTCAGAGAGGGAAGCGTCCCAGAGATCTTCGTAGCTTGTGATTTCCTTTTCAACATTTGCTGGGTTATATGCGAGAGCCATAACACCTGCGCCGTATGGAACTGTGTATTCATCGTTTGGATCGAAGAACTGGCCCTGATAGAATGGGTTTACATTGCCGAGCTTGGAAATCTTGGACTTGTCGAGCTTCTGAACGAGACCCTGAGCAATAGCTGTTTCGATGATGTAGTCGTCAGCGATGATAAGGTCATATTCGCCGCCTTCTGCAGCTTCGAGCTTAGCGAGCATTGTTTCGTCGAAGTCGAAGTTTACATAGTTGATCTCGATACCTGTTTCCTTTGTGAAACCATCGAGAACTTCCTGTGGGAACATGCCTTCCCATGTGAAGAGTGTCATTGTCTTGCTTTCTTCTTCAGCAGAGCAACCTGCAAAGAGGGAAAGGCAGAGAACAAGCGCGAGGGAAAGAGAGATAAGTCTTTTCATTTTGTGTCTCCTTTTTGTTT
>JAFSBG010000046.1 GCA_017441945.1 Clostridia bacterium | reverse complement strand
TGTCACTTCCACCCGTCAGCTTTTTGAAATTATAAAGCAGGCTCTCTCCTTCCTCCCTGCGAAGGAGCGCGAGGAGGCGGCGAAAAAGAGCGCGCAGCGTACATTTCAGGCATTGCGCATCGACGTCAACAGCGAATTTGAAGTGCTTTATGATTTTTTGGAAAGTCTGCCTGATGTACTCAATGACGGCGGACGTGTTGCTGTGCTGACCTTCCATTCGGGCGAGGACAGACTTGTCAAGAAGTCCTTCAAGTCTTATCACCGCGAGGGCATTTACAGCGAAATTTCTGAAGATGTTATTCGTCCGTCTGCCGAAGAATGCGCACGCAACAGCAGAGCTAAATCGACAAAGATGAGATGGGCGATAAAGTAAAAATCTTTTTAAAGATTTTTATGAAGTGCGCTTCGCACATGAAGAAGTAAAGCGGCTGATGCCATGAAGCATTTTCTTTGCAAACGATATTGTGCCTGTGGCGCATTAAACAAAACGCCCGCTGGGCTACACCTCATCCGTCAGCTTCGCTGACACCTTCCCCTCAAGGGGAAGGCTAAACAGACATAAAAAGACCATCCTTTCGGATGGTCTTTTTTAATGCGATTATTCAGGGATATAGTCGGCAAAGAGCATCATTTCGTCTTCGTCGAATTCGTCCTCATTATTTTCAAGGTAGAACTGAACCAGTTTCACCATGCAAGGAATATATGAAGCGACGAAAATCACCAGAGCCATAAAGAACACTGTCTTCTTGTTTCTTGGCGATACGAGAGAGCCGAGAGCAACACCTGCAAAGAATACGCACAGCTTTACAAGTGTGATGTCCTTCCAGTCCATTGTCTTGATGTAATCATTTGCCATCTTAAGAAGCTTTTCCATACTACTTCTCCTTTCGCATTTTTAACTTCAAAACGGCGACAGCCTTTCTGGCATCCAGCTCGTCCATGCTGTTTTCGCCGAGAACACAGGTTTCGACGCCGTCTTTACTCTTATTTATGTCGATAACACCCTTTAAGTTGGGGCTTTCAACAACAAATTTTCCGGCAGTGCCCACAAAACTGAGACCGCTTGTAGGAATGCCTCTGTCATTGAGGGCATCGAGCAGGCTGACAAAGTCGATATTGCTGTTGCCCCAACCGTCTATCGACACAACTGCGCCGTCTACATTCATTGACTTTGCAACGATTGCCGAGCGGGTGGCGCAGAAAACCTTTTCAGCTTCGCTCTGGGGCGTGCCCTGAATGATAATGCCCATTAAATTAAGATCCTGATCCTCGCTCATGATTTTAAGGAGGGGATCGTGGAAACGGAACTTGCTTGTTTCCTTGGTTGAAGGTCCTACACCCATAATGACCTCCTACTGCATCGAGCGTATTGCGCCGTCACGGTACTCATTCGGTGTGAGTATGACGGGCATACAGCCCAGATCAATTATCGAATTGCCGCCCGATGCCCCGAAAGGCTCTTTCGGCAAAATATAATTATCGTACATCGCGCCCTGACCTGCCACCTGACGAATCATGACGACATTCTTGCGCCCCGGCACATACTTATCTATATATGTATGGCGCTCTGTGCAGTCGTCGCCCTTGAAGAGCTTGATCTGCTCGCGGAAAATCTGCATAAATGCGTCGCATTGCTTGTGGGCTTCGGTGACAGCTCTGCGCTCCATCGCCATTTTGTCCTTAAATGTAATGTCAAAATGGATGATATAATCATCGCTCCCCGGTGTGCCCGCCTTATCAAAGGCGACGACCTCCGAAAGTATGCCTTCGCAGGCTCCGAAAGCGGCGCACGGCGCACCATTTACATCGGCGCCCGTCATCATAACATAGACGCCTGTCAGCGTATGGGTTATACCCTCGCCCAGCTTGCCCAGCACCTTTGCCGATATCGGAGTTATGTCCATAACAGATGTTACTTTCACATCACGCTTGTCGGGGGAAATAATTTTAATGTCCACATGGTC
>JAFSBG010000045.1 GCA_017441945.1 Clostridia bacterium | reverse complement strand
CACGCAGTTTGATCACGGGACCAGAGGGCACTCTGGACTCCCATAGGAGCGCCGAGTGCGCGACCGGTGGCGAGTGCCACCGCACCCTATTTAATCTTGTGGGTTCCCTGACGAGCCTGCTCGTTAGGGTAAATTGGTTCGTTCCTCACATATTGACAGGCTGGGGCGGGTTACATTTCTGGGGAAACCTTGTTTAAATCGTAATATTTTCGATTTGTCTCTACAAAACACCCTGTCATTCTGAGGGCATAGCCCGAAGAATCTCCCCTCCTTACACACAATCTTATTCTCGCCTCCCTTGCTATTCACCCCACAAAACAGGTTTTGCGGGGACCCCATTTATCGGGAGGGGGCGCCGTAAACGGCACTAGCTTCGCGTCGCCACGAATGACGGTGGAGGGATTCAATATGCCCGCCCCTTACACACAATCCCGTAGGGGCGGGTCTCCGCGCCCGCCCGCAGGAGGCGAAACTCCTCCCCTGTGCAGTGACGGAGGGATTGTCATTCTATCCGCTTCCCTCAATAATAATATTTGACATTTCTGTCAAAAATAAGTACAATATAATATAGCCACATCTGCGGATATTCCGCATTTCAATATACGAAAGGAAACATAATTATTATGGTCAACAATATCACACTTAAAAACGGCGTCCGCGTCGTTTACGAACAGGTGCCTTCCCTCCGCTCCTGTTCTCTCGGTATCTGGGTTGAAAGCGGCTCACGCCATGAGCCTGAGGAGCTTTCGGGCATTTCCCACTTTATCGAGCACATGATGTTCAAGGGCACAGACAAGATGAATGCTGCCCAGCTCGCCGAAGCTTTCGACGCTATCGGCGGCGGTGTCAACGCATTCACAACTAAGGAAAACACCTGCTATTACCTCAAGACTCTCGACGAATACCTTGATAAGGGCGCAGAAACCCTCTGCCACATGTATTTCGACTCGGTATTTACAAAGGAAAATGTCGACCTTGAACGCGGCGTTATCGTCGAAGAAATCGGTATGTACGAGGACACACCTGAGGACGTTGCAAACGAGCTTCTCGCTATGAATATGTACGGCACCTGCTCCCTCGGCCGTCCAATCCTCGGCACACGCGAATCTCTTGCAGGCATTGACGAGAAGATTCTCATGGACTACTACAAGAAGAATTACACACCTAAGAACACTATCGTTTCTCTTGCAGGCTCTTTCTCGGAAGAAAGCCTTAATAAAATCATCGCTCGCTTTGAAAATATGCCTGAGGGCAACCCACCTGTTATGCCTGAAGCTGTTTACACACCTGTTTTCGTCAATAAGGAGCGCGATATCGAGCAGAATCACATCTACATCGCATTCCCTGCTCTCCAGCAGGGCGACGACAGACGCTTTACTGCTGCTGTGCTCAATAATATCCTCGGCGGCGGTATGTCCTCCCGTCTTTTCCAGACAGTAAGAGAGCAGAACGGTCTTTGCTACACAGTTTATTCCTTCGTTTCTTCCTCTGTCGGCACAGGCGTTCTTGGCATTTACACAGCTACAAACAAGAACACAGAGCACAAGGCTGTCCAGCTTATCTGCGATGTTTGCCGTGATGTGTGCGAAAACGGCGTAACTCCTGAGGAGCTCGACCGCTCCAAGAGCCAGCTCAAGGCGGCAGCTCTCATGAGCCTTGAAAATACTGCAACCCGCATGACAAACAACGCCAAGAACCACATGGTTTACGGCAGAGAAATCACTCCTGAGGAAATCGCAGCAGGCTATGAAGCGGTAACTCTTGAAGATGTGAAGGCGCTTGCAAACCTGATTTTTGATTTTGATAAGATGTCCCTCGCCGCTGTCGGCAAAATCTCCCCAATCGAGGAATATAAAAAGAGCGCAAAAGTGCTGTAATATATATTATAAACGCCTCCCCTGTGCAAGGGGAGGTGGTTTTGTTTACAAAACCGGAGGGGTTGTGAAATATGGACAGAAAACATAATGCAAAACTGGTTTCCTCGGCAAAAGAATTGCGAAAAAACATGACAAAGGAAGAGCGACATCTCTGGTATGATTTCCTGCGGGATTATCCCGTCAAATTTTACAGGCAAAAAGTGTTGGGAAAATATATAGTAGATTTTTATTGCAGAGAAGCAAAACTGGTCATCGAACTGGATGGTTCACAACATTTTGATGAAAAAACTGTGGAATATGATGTAGAGCGCACATTATTTTTACAGCAATATGATTTGAATGTCATTCGTATTCCGAATAATGAAGTCAATCATAATTTCAGAGGAGTATGTGATTATATAGATATGCTTGTAAAGCGGCCTGTGTTATAACAACCCCTCAGTCATCCTATGGATGCCAGCTCCCCTTGCACAGGGGAGCCACATACATAAAAAAGCCTCCCATCAGGGAGGCTTTTTCTATATCATATTATTACAATTCGTTCTTATAAACGACGCCGTCGATCATTGTCATCTTACAGAGTGTAAGGTTGGAGAATGGGAAGCCGTCGAAAATTGCAAGGTCAGCGTCCTTGCCAACTTCGATGGAACCAACCATATCGTCGATGCCGAGAAGCTTTGCAGCGCGGATTGTTACGCCTTCAAATGCGTCCTGTTCCTTAAGACCGCGAGCGATGCAGAAACCGATGTGCATTGGGAGATGAGCTGTCTGGGAGCCTGTGTCAGCTGTGAGCATTACATTGATGCCGGCATCGTTGAGGATGCCTGGTGTATCCTGACGGCAGCCCCAGATTTCCATCTTGGAAGGACCCATAAGAAGTGGACCAACGATACAGTCAACGTTGTTTTCCTTGAGTTCCTTGATGATCTTGTAGCCTTCTGTTACGTGTTCAACCGAGAAGTCGAGGTTGAATTCGTGAGCGATACGGATAGCTGTGATGATATCGTCAGCTCTGTGAGCGTGGATACGAGCCTTCATTTCGCCGCGAACTACTGGAACGAGAGCTTCGAGCTGGAAGTCGTGCTTTGGCTTTGGTGTGCCGTTCTTTTCAGCTTCAAGAAGTTCATCGGAGTATGCCTTAGCGTTTGTGAGGAGCTTACGGAATGTAGCAGCGATACCCATACGTGTCATAGGCATCTGGTTGCGAGCGCCGTAGTTACGCTTTGGATTTTCGCCGAGAGCGAACTTCATGTGGCGATGGCCTGGGATTTCCATTTCTTCAGCTGTGTTGCCGCGGAGCTTGAATGTAACGCCTGTACCGCCGCATACGTTACCGGAGCCAGGGCCTGTATAGCAAGTTGTGAAACCTGCGTTACGAACAGCTTCGATAGATGGGTCGTGTGGGTTGAGAGCGTCGATAGCACGGATTTCAGGAACGATAGGGGAGGACATTTCATTGCCGTCGCCGCGGAGACCTGGGTTTGTGTTAGGTTCGCCGAATGTGGACATATGTGTATGTACATCGATAAAGCCAGGTGTGAGCCAGCCGCCCTTAGCGTCGATGATTTCAGCGCCAGCAGGCACCTGAACATCTGCGCCATAAGCCTTGATCTTGCCTTCTTCAACGAGAAGAACGCCGTTTTCGATAGTACCGTTAGTAATAGTTACGATTTTAGCATTGATAATAGCAATCATGGGATATCTCTCCTTTTGATTTATTTTTGGTAACTTAATAATACTCCATTTTTGGTAAGTTGTCAATAAAAATATGGTGTCATTATACGGCATTATGTGTGGTTTGCATATATAATTGTGAGCGATATAGGCTTCGCCTGCGATATATCTGTGATGCGATATATCCTTTGGATGCGATATGTTCTGCGGAACGAGAAGCCCCACAGCCTCCCCTTGTGAATTCACCCTGTTGCGGAAATATCACAGAGATTATTTGTAGGGTGCAGCGCCCTCGACGCACCGCCTTATCACATTCATCGAAGATGCTCCGCTCCTTGCGCGTGGCAGGGGAGATAGCAATTTTATAAAGACTTTATTCTGTAAAGCGGGCGAGCACGGAAACCAGCCCCTACAATGCAAATCAGCCAATTCACCAAAAAGACTCCACAACCTGTGGAGTCTTTTTTTACATATTTTCTTCTTCAAGAGCAAGCAGAAAACGCTTGGTGTCGATGCCGCCGGCAAAGCCTGTCAGAGAGCCGTCCGCTCCCACAATGCGGTGTCACGGCACAACGATGGCGACAGGATTTTTATTATTCGCCATACCGACAGCCCTCGCCGCCTTAGGTGCGCCTATCATTTCGGCAATCTGCCCATAAGTTGCGGTGGTGCCGTAGCCAATATCGGTCAGCGCACGCCAGACACTTTTCTGGAAATCGGTGCCCTCAGGCATAAGCGGCAGAGCAAAGTTCTTTCGCACGCCGTCAAAATACTCGTTAAGCTGGCTTTTCGCCATGCTCAGCAGGTCATTTTCGAGAAAATACCCCTCAAGCTGCCGCTTGCCGAACAAAATATGGGTGATATAGCCGTTTTCCTCGCCCAGCGTCAGCATCCCCACAGGCGAGTTCATATAAATATAATGACGCATAGACGAAACCTCCCTTAAATATAATATAAATCCTTATCCCATTTCTGGTGATTGCTGTCAATATAAGTCCAGATTTTCAGATAATCTCCCTCCGACCGCACACAATGGTCGTGATATGAACGCTGCCAGAGCCTACCGCCATATCTGTATGTCGTATAAGACTTAATTCTTCCAACCACATCCTGTAGGGGCGGGTTTCCATGCCCGCCCGCCGTAAGTTCTATCAACAGATGGATATGATTAGGCATTATGATATACTTTTCAATTACAACACCCTCGGTATTTTTATCGACAAAGTTTATGCTTTCTTCCACAATTTCACCGATTTCGGTAAGCTTTATTTGCGGGAGGGCGCAGAGACCCTCCCCTACATATTCTATAGAGGATAATATTTTCTTTTTTTCGTGGGTACACACTGTGACGAAATACTTTCCGTTTGTGCTGTAATCAAAGTCTTTCAGTCTTGGCGATTTTCTCTGCGGTAATGTCATCTCATTCCACCACCCTCCGGAAAAGAAAACAGCGGCTACCGGTCGCCGCTGTTTCCTTTGAAAGGAGTCCAAAATTATGAAAAAAATGTCAAATTATGAAAACCAATTAAAATATTAAATTACAATTCGTTCTTGTAAACAACGCCATCGATCATTGTAAGCTTACAGAGTGTGAAGTTAGAGAATGGATGGCCGTCAAAGATAGCGATGTCAGCGTCCTTGCCAACTTCGATAGAACCGACCTGATCGCCGATGCCGAGGAACTTAGCAGCGCGGATTGTGATACCTTCAAATGCATCCTGTTCCTTAAGGCCGCGAGCCATGCAGAAGCCGATGTACATTGGGAGGAGAGCTGTCTGGGAGCCTGTATCCTGAGTGAGCATTACATTGATGCCAGCTTCATTGAGGATGCCAGGTGTTTCCTGCTTTGTGCCCCAGATTTCCATCTTCATAGTACCCATCATAAGAGGACCTACAACAACGTCAACCTTTGCAGCCTGGAGTTCCTTAACGATCTTATAGCCTTCTGTGCAGTGTTCAACGGAATAGTCGAGGTTGAATTCCTTAGCAATGCGGATAGCTGTGAGAATATCGTCAGCACGGTGAGCGTGGATTCTTGCCTTCATTTCGCCGCGTACTACTGGAACGAGAGCTTCGAGCTGCATATCCCACTTTGGCTTAGCTGTGCCGTTCTTTTCTGCTTCGATGAGTTCATCGGAGTAGTTCTTAGCAAGCTGGAGCTGCTTGCGGAGCATAGCGCCTGTGCCCATACGTGTCCATGGAGCGATACCCTTGGAGCCGTAGAAGCGCTTTGGATTTTCGCCGAGAGCCATCTTCATATGACGGTGGCCTGGGATTTCCATTTCTTCAGGGGAGTTGCCGCGGAGCTTGAATGTAACGCCTGTACCGCCGATGATGTTAGCGGAGCCAGGACCTGTGTAGCAAGTTGTAAAGCCTGCGTTACGAACCTTTTCAACAGACATATCGTGTGGGTTGAGAGCTTCGATAGCGCGGATTTCAGGTGTGATTGGGGAGGAGCCTTCATTGCCGTCGCCCTGAAGACCAGGCATTGTGTTAGGTTCGCCGAATGTGCACATATGAGTATGTACATCGATGAAACCAGGTGTGAGCCAGCCGCCCTTTGCATCTATAATTTCAGCACCTTCCGGAACTGCAACATCAGCGCCGTAATGGGCGATCTTGCCGTCTTCAACGAGAAGAACGCCGTTTTCGATTGTGCCGTTAGTAACTGTTACGATTTTAGCATTGATAATAGCAATCATGGTTATCAAATCTCCTTTTGCAATAGATTCAAAACATAATATGTGAGAAGCGTGGAAAAATATTCCCGCCTTGTTCTCTAATTTAATGATATACCAAATTGCGGTCAATGTCAACAAAATTCTGCGATTTTTTTGCAATTTTATGTTGTTTGTGCATAACATCAGATGAATTGACTTCGTCACGTATTAAATAGGCGGACGACCAATGGTCACCCCTACAATGTCATCCTGAACGAATGTGAAGGATCTTTCCGCACCATTTGCACAATCTCGCAGGGACACGGCGTGCCGTGACCGCGGGCGGGCACAGAGACCCGCCCCTACATTGTATCGTTGTAGGGAATGGCGTCCTCGACATTCCGCTTATTTAATCAGTTGCGGAGCAACACCTCAACTGTCAACTCTCCGTTTTCAGTTATCAGCTAAAAAAGACCACCCTTTCGGATGGTCTTTCCTGCTATTATTTCAGATTTGTCCACATGGTTACGGCAATCTTAACAGCCGATTCACGGGTTGTATTGCCCAGCGGGTTGAAGCTGCCGTTGCCCACGCCTTCGAGAATCTTATTGGCATTCATAAAATACACATAAGGCACAGCATAGCCGCCGATCAAATTATCGTCTGTAAATGCAGTTGCACCTGATGTATCGAGCCCGCTTCCGTCGCCGACTTTGCCCTTTTTAATCAATTCATGGACTCTGCCCAGCATAGTTGCCGCCTGCTCGCGTGTGAGAGGGGCAGTCGGTGCAAAATGGTCGAGGGCGACGCCCTTGACGATGCCGAGGTTATAAGCCTTGAGCACGTCTTCGGAAGTCGTATCGTTAAACGGATTTACAGGGGCAACTTCGGCAGTTTTGCCGCTCTGCTTTTCGTAAAGAGTTACCGCAAGGGCGGCAAATTCCTCACGAGTGATGTTTTGAGTAAAATCTTTATACTGCATCACCTTTGGAATCAGCTCTTCCTCAAGAGCCTGATAGAGATATTTGTCCGCCCAAGGGGAGTTTTTCTCCCACTTATCATTTGGCAGAGAGGAATAATCCATGCCGTTATAGTAATACGGATGACGTCCGTAATTATATTCATTGATAAGGAACTGCTTGAGCATCGAGTTCCATTCCTTATGATTTTTGCTGAACTCATTGAAGCTTTCCACCATGAAATACTTATGGCTTATCTTTCCGCGGCTTTCATAGCTTGCATGGTCTGTGCGGATATCGAGATAATATGGCTTACCATCCAGAATAAGCATATTCCACTTGTGCTCAAGCTCCTGACCACCCGAAATAAGCTCACCGGGAATTACATAGGAAGTATAGCCAAGCTCACCGAGGCAGAGTGTCAGCAGGCAGGCATAGTGGAGACAGTTGCCCACGCGGAAAACCGCCATTTCTCCGCCGAAATGGTCGAGATAATAATTTGTAGTATAATCGCCGTGAAGCGGATAGTTAAGGTCATCACGCATAGCCGCTCTGCCGTTGTCAAGGTCGGACTGGAGCATCTCTATTATCTCATCCGCGCGTGCTTCAAGGTCATCAAGGTCAACGTAATATTTATCCGCCGAGCCCGAACGCTTACAGTTTTTGATAATCCAGTCGTAGACAGCCTGTATACGGTCGCGGTCGCTTGTGTAATTCTTCGCTCCCGTCTGCTCTACGATATCAATTACCATTGCCGCAACATGCCACTGAGGACTGCGGATAGGCGTTCTTGCAGGTGCGGCTGCCTTGGCAGGCATCATGGCTGCCATCATCGGCACAAGCATAGCCATAACGAGAAGCATTGAAATGAGTTTCTTTTTCATACCATTCTCCTTTAAATTAAAGTTATAAGTAAAAGTGAAAAGTGAAGAATCTCCACCCCATTCGCACAATCTCGTAGGGACACGGCGTGCCGTGTCCGCGGGCGGGCGTGGAGACCTGCCCCTACAAAGTAGTCCACAAAACACAAACTGTAGGGGCGACCATTGGTCGTCCGCAGAATAAATTATAAGTGAAGAAGTGTGGTGCCTGCGGCGCATTGGATAGGTTTCTCTCCCTCCGTCTGCCTGACGGCAGCCACCTCCCTCGTCAGAGGGAGGCAAGAGGTGCAGTTGTAGGGTGCGGCGCCCTCGACGCACCGTTTATTTAATTCGTGAACGAAGTTCACACCTTAATGTTGCATCACAGGCGCAATTCATTATAATATCTGCCTTTGCAGATATTATAACACAAAAGACCGCCCTTGTGGACGGTCTTTGTAAAATTATTTTTTAATTACTTAACTGTGATAGATGTGATGTGTGGGTTAACACCTTCGTACCAGTAGAGGAAGCCTTCCATGTCGATAACATCGCCAACCTTGAGACCCTGAGCAGCCTTGTAAACGTCTGTGGAGGAGTCTGTGAGGTAGGATTCGATTGTGAAGTTATATGTCTGGCCATCGATGGAAACGTTGAAGTAGATATCGTCGCCTTCCTGACCGGAGCCATCCCACTTGTAGAGGAATGGAGCATCGCCTTCGGAAGCTTCAACTGTCATACCCTTGAAGGAAACGAACATATTCTGCTTTTCGATGAGTTCATCCTTGCCGAGAAGAGCTGTAACGTCTGTTGCTTCAGCAATGTATTCGCCTTCGAGGATTTCGAATGTAGCGTCAACGATTTCAACTTCGCCGGACCATTCAGCCTTGTAGCCTGTTACCTTGATCTTTGTGCCTGTAGGAATCTTAGCATAGTCTTCTTCGGAGCAAGCCATTTCGTATACGAAATAAGCGCCGTCCTTGTCCTGGAGATATACTGTAGCCTTGTCTTCCCACCAGGACTGCTTGCCCTGTACGAAAGCTTCGATAACAACTTCGCTGTCGAGTTCAGCTGCTGCGTATTCTTCGTAAGTCATAACGCCTTCGCCCTTAGCGTGGATGTCAGCAGGTGCTTCTGTTGGAGCTTCTGTAGCTGCTGTTGTTGGAGCTTCAGTTGCTGCTGTTGTTGGAGCTTCTGTTGCAGCTGTTGTTGTTTCTTCCTTGGAAGAGCAGCCAGCAAACATAGCGAGCATCATTACAAGAGCAAGTGTCATTGCAATAAACTTCTTCATTTTCATTTTCTCCTTTTTTCTTTGAGTACCCTTTATATCAAGGTTACTGATATGTTTTTTACGGCTATTTTCATAACCAAGAGATATTATACACCTTTTTAAAAATAAATCAAGAATTGTTAAAAGGTTGACAGTGATGTGGTGAATTACCGCAAAAGCCCTCGCCTCCCTCTGACGAGGGAGGTGGCGGCGAAGCCGTCGGAGGGAGAGAAACCTATCAAATGTGACAAAGTCACACCTCAGTTATTCACTATTCATTCTTCACTTACTCCCACGGGCGGGCATGGAAACCCGCCCCTACAGCCGTTCTTTTGTGGACAATTTGTAGGGAACGGCGCCCACGACGTTCCGCCATTACCAAATGTGATTCATCACACCTTAACTGTCAACTGTCAATTTTCAATTGTAAACTGTAACCGGACGAGCAATGCTCGCCCCTACAAATATTCATGGCGCATGCCACTTCATCAAAAAAGCGGTCATTTCTGACCGCTTTTTCCTTTAATTTTTCTTCTTCATCTTATCTTTTACAACATAAGCCCCTATGCATACCCATACAAAACCCAGTCCGCCGAGTAACAGCTTACTTGTTGTCGGCAATGGTCCTAAATCCTCGTTTCCGCCCGAAACTCTCTCTATCTGGTCGAGGCGGTAAAGGGAATTGGTATCATCATACAATTTGACCATATACTCCTCGTCGACAGTCTGCTTACGGCGAATCGACTTGGTGACACTTTCAATCATCGAGCCTGCCGCATCACGCAGGGAAGCCGAGCCGTTGAAAACAGGGGTTACGAATGTATTTTCAGTATTTTCAATGAGCAGCTTTGTCGCCTTGAGCTTGATATCATAATAATGTTCATTGTCCTCGCCCTCGCGGGAGAGATAATCGAGATATTCATCCGACTTCTGAGCCTTGAGAGTTACAGGCACATAGCCTTCTGTACCGGCGTAGGCAACCTGCACCTCATTTGTCAGCATATACTGAGCGAAAAGCCATGAAGCGAGAACTTCGCCCTCGTCCTCCTTATTGAAAATACACATGGAAGGTCCCTGCGAAATCATCTGTGGGTTTTCCGTGTCAAACTGAGGGATAGTTCTTACAGCCGTTTCAAACTCGACGAATTTGTCCTCGGCAATATCGGAAAGCGGAGCGTGAGAGCCCATCCATGTTGCGCCTGCTGTCGAGTCGATGGCAAAAATACACTGACCGGCATTGAGGAAGTTTGCAGGATAACTGGAAATCTTAAAAGTGGAGAATGCGCCCTTCTTTACATGGTCGGCGATGCCATAGAGCAATTCCTTTGTGGTATCGTTGAAAATGCCGATTTCGCCCGCATCTGTGGAGTATTCAGCACCCTTCTGCTTGAGCATCTGAATCATCATATTGTCGGTCGACTTATAGATAAACGGAATCATGACCTGCTGACCGTTGACCTTATATGTGCCGTCATCATTCTTTTCAGCCGCCTTGTCGGCAACCTCCCATACAAAATCCCATGTCAGCTCGTCAGGCAATTCATAGCCCATCTCGTTAAGATATGTCACATTGATATAGCAGGCTTCTGTCGAGCGCATATAAGGAATGGCATAGTGCGTGCCGCCGATTTTACATTCCTCAAGGAATTTCGGCACCATTTCCTCATAAGTCGGGCCATCGAAAAGCAGCTCACTGCCGCCCAAGCCGTATTTTTCATCGGCAAAGAGGGTGTCAAGCGGCACGACAGTATTTGCGCCTGTCATATAAGTTGCAATATGGTCAGGATAAGTTATGCACACATTCGGTGTGGTATTTGTGGCGATATTTGTGATAACATCGTTGTAAATGCGTCCGTAATCGGTGTAAAGGCGGAGATTTACCTTGATATTAGGGTAAAGCGCCTGAAAATCGGCGATAGCCTTTTCGTAAATATTTGTCTGCAGCTTGTTTGTATCGTTTTTCGCCCAGAAAGTAATCTCGTAATTCTTGCTCATATCGAAGTTTTCAGGCACTTCAAATCCCGCCATTCCGACTGAGCCGTGGCAGGCAGAAAGCAGAGGAGTTACGCAGATAACGAGAGCTAAAAGAATAGAAATATTGCGTTTCATCATCCCTTTGTGCCTCCTCTCGATACGCCTTCCATGATTTTCTTGCGGAAAATGAGGAAAAGCACGATGAGCGGCACGGAAATAACAACGACAGCCGCCATCATGGCAGGAATATTTTCGCGTCCCAAGCCGTTTTCGCGTATTTCCTGAATACCGTTTGAAACGAGGAAATAGGCCTGTTCATCGGTGATAAGACGAGGCCAGACGTATGAATTCCAGCACTCGATAACTTTAAGAATGGTAATCGTCACGACAGTCGGTCTGCAAATCGGCAGAAGCACCTTGAAAAGGTATTTGAAGTCGCTGCAGCCGTCGACCTTTGCGGCATAATAAAGTTCGTCAGGCACCTGTGCGAAGTTTTCCTTTAACAAGTAAATATAGAAAACCGATGCCACAGACGGCAGAATCAAGCCGGGGAAGGAGTTGCGAAGGTCAAGATTTGTTATCGTTACAAAGTTTGTGATGACAACAAGCTCACTTGGAATCATCATAAGAGCGAGGAAAAGGGTGAAGGCTGTGTCCTTGCCCTTGAAGTCCATTCGCGCAAAGGCAAATGCGGCAAAAACTGTCACAAAAAGCATAAGCGCAGTTGTCAGCACGGTGAAAACGAGGGTGTTGAAGAGATAGTCTGCCAATGGGACAGATGTGAACACCTCTTTGTAGTTTTCAAAAGTAGGGGAGAGGGTGAAAAGTGTGGGGATGTACTCCGAGTTATAGGAGCTGTAGCTCTTTATCGAGGTGAGCACCATCCAGTAAAACGGAAAGAGCACCATCACAGCCCAAATGCCGAGAAATATATATGTCGTTCCCTTTATCACCCTGTTTTTAGTCAGAGTTCTTTTGTAATTTTCCATAAGGTCAGTCCTTGTATTTTTGCTGCGCAAAAGCGATATGCGCCTTGCGCGCGATATATAAATGCGATATATCCTTTGGATGCGATATATTTGCTTTGCAAATGAAATGCATCTGCGATGCAATTTTGTAATGCGGGCGGGGATGGAACCACCGCCCCTACATTCATTCTTTTAAAGACTGTTTGTAGGGGAGGGTCTCGCGACGCGTAGCTAGTACTCTGGAGTATGCCCTCCCGCAAGGACGAAGTCCGTCTTATTAAAATGTGACAAAGTCACATTTTAATAGTGCACATTCTTCTTGCTGATAATCAGGTTAATGCAGGTAATCGTCAGCACGATGGCGAAGAGAATAATCGCCGCAGAGGATGCAAAGGACGGATAGCCGCCCGAATTGCCGTAAAGCATATCGTAGACATAGCCGACGATTGTGTTCATTTCAGCCGCATTCAGGTCTGTGCCGAAAAGGGCGACAGCATCGGAATAAGCCTTGAAAGCGCCGATAAAGCCTGTGATGATGAGATAAAACAGAGTCGGCGAAATCATCGGCACGGTGATTCTTGTAAAAGTACGCCATCTTGATGTGCCGTCGACCTTAGCCGCATTGTAATAATCCTTGTTTACAGATGCCAGCGCGCTTGTGAGAATGAGAATCTTGAAAGGCAGTACCACCCATATCGTATAAATCGAAAGCACCAGCATTTTTGCCCAGTATGGTCCGCCGATAAAGTCGATTGGCGCAATGCCGAAAAGGCTTAAAATCATATTGATAAAGCCGTCTGTGTACGGTGTCTGCTTGAAAAGGATCATGAAAACCAGACCGACAGCCAGCGTATTTGTCACATAAGGCAGGAAATATATGGTCTGGAACATATTGCGGAGCTTTTCTATCGAATTGAGCGCCACCGAAATGACAAGGGCGAGCGCTGTGGAAATCGGTACAGTCACCGCAACTAAAATAAAGGTATTTTTTACAGCCTGCAGGAAATAAGGGTCCCTGAGGACATATTTATAATTGTAAAGCCCTATGCCGTTATAGGTCTGGGAAGCTGAGTTATAGCCCTCCTCAAAGGAGTAGATGAAAACGTCCACAAGAGGATAGACCATAAATGCAACCAGAAACAGCAGGGCAGGCAGGAGATAAATCCACGCCTTGTTGTTGCTTCTCTCCATCTGTTACGCCTCCTCGAAATATACTCTTTCTTCGGCTTCGCTCTTGGCAAAGAGGAAAATCTTGTTTGGACGGATGTCAAACTTTACATGGTTTGTATTTTCATTAACTTCATTATTGGAAGAAATAATCGAGCGGATAGTGTCGTTTTTGCTTGCGCTGTGGCGGGAAACAACGCTGATATCGCGTCCCATGACCTCAACGCGGTCTAATTTGCAGGTAAATCTGCCGTTTTCATTCAGCATAAAGCCTTCAGGACGAATAGCCGCTGTGTATTCGCCGTCCTTGACACCCTTGATGTCGAGCACAGCTTCATCGCCAATGAAAATCTGTCCGTTTTTCACCTTTGCATCAAAAACATTGATAGGCGGTGTGCCTAAGAATGTGGCAACAAAGAGGTTGTGAGGGTCATCATAAACCTCCTGAGGCTTGCCCATCTGCTGAATAACGCCCAGCTTCATAACGACGATAAGGTCGGAAATGCTCATAGCTTCGTCCTGGTCGTGGGTTACGAAGATGGTTGTGATTTTGGTTTCATTCTGGATACGGCGGATTTCCTCACGAGTCTGCAGGCGTAATCTTGCATCAAGGTTGGAAAGCGGCTCGTCCATAAGAAGTACGCGAGGCATTTTAACAAGTGCTCTTGCAATGGCAACGCGCTGCTGCTGTCCGCCTGACATTTCGGCAGGCTTTCTGTCCATAAGACCGTCAATCTGCACAAGCTTTGCCGCCTCTAACGCCTTTTCTTCCATTACTTCCTTAGTCAGCTTGTCCTTGCCCTTTAAGTTTTGCAGAGGGAACATGATGTTCTGGCGTACAGTCATGTGAGGGTAGAGGGCGTAATTCTGGAAAACGAAGCCGACGCCACGGTTTTCAGGCGGGATTTCGGTCACATCGTCGTCGCCGAAATATATCTTGCCGCTTGTCGGCTTGATAAGACCGCACAAAAGATTGAGCGCCGTACTTTTGCCGCAGCCCGACGGGCCCAAAAGACCAATCAGCTTGCCGTCAGGGATTTCAAAGTTAAAGTCATTCACCGCCGTCACAGGGGAAGCCTTCTTGCCCTTGCCCGGGAAGGTCTTGGTGAGATGTTCAAAAACAATCTTCATATCGTACCTCTTTATATAATTGGTATGGATTTTATTTTATAAAACAATTTTACTCCACAACGGCATTTTAGTCAATGTTTTGTGAAATTTGTGGCAAGTACCGCATCTCTCGCCTCCCTCTGACGAGGGAGGTGGCTTGCGCAGCAAGACGGAGGGAGAGAAAAAGACCACCCGTATGGATGGTCTTTTTATTATATCACAAGCTTTGTGCATCCTGATTCTGTATGTGTCGCAATTAACCCATTACATTTTATCAATAAGGGCAAATATGACCTCCTGCTGTTCCTTGCTGAGATGGGACCAGCGCTCAAGGAGCTTTTTCTGGGAATCGGTTAATGAAACAGCTTCGTTTTCTGCAAAAAGCTGTGACATTGTTATCCCAAAAGCTGAACATATTTTCTCAAGAGAAGACAGTGACGGCATCATTTTCTTGCGATACCAGGATGAGATTGTAGACTGAGGAAGTCCGGATTTTTCCGCAAGCTGATATTCAGACCAGCCCCGTTCCTCACGATATCTGACTATTTCCGCAAGAATATCTTTCATAATTAAACGCCTTTCACTTGTATTATGCGTAAATTATACTTTAATATATCGTTGCAATATAATTATTTATATCGTATAATTATTACGATAAACACAAGCACGGAGCTATATATGAACGGAAATATTTGCTTTTTTATCGGACACAGAAATACGCCTTGGGAAATCTTCCCCTCCCTGTGTAACGCTGTGGAAAAATGCATAACTGAATCCGGCGTAACCGAATTTATTGTAGGGCATTACGGAGATTTTGACAGTATGGCGGCGAGAGCAGTTGCCGATGCGAAGAAAAAACACCAAGTAAGGCTGACATTACTGCTTCCCTACCACCCTGCAGACCGTTATCCTGCGGTAAACGAAAACTTTGACGGCACTTTCTATCCACCGAACATGGAAAAAGTGCCGCGCAAAGCCGCCATAGTACGCGCCAACAGATATGCGGTCGATATGTCAGAATATATTATATCTTATGTAAAATATCCGGGAAATTCGCGGAAACTTATCGAGTACGCACTCCGCAAAAAAAATCATATAATTGAAATTAAATAGAGGATTTTTCCGAACCGCAAAAAGACCACCCATACGGATGTTCTTTTTATTATATAAAATCTTCCTGAGATGGACGGCGCATCATTCTGCACATTATTTCTGCTATTTCATCGGGACTTTTCCCAATATCGTCGGTTATCCACTGTCTCATCATACAATAGCATCCGCCGCCTATCAGAGCCGCGATTATTTTTGCTGTATCGTCATCAATTGCAGACAATCTTGTATCCCGTGTCTTTACATCGAGCAGATGGGCATACATATCGTTCATCTTTTTCTGCATAACTTTATCTGTATGGCATTTGAAAAGTATTTTCACAATCTTTTTATTCTCATAAATATACCTGCAGGCATTTTTCAGCTCACAGAGAACATCTGTATCCGAGGTGAAATTAAAGGTGAACATCTCGTGTATCATATCTTCCTCAATTTCGGCAAGGATATCATAAGGTGTTTCATAGTGCCGATAAAATGTGGCGCGGTTGACCTCTGCTTCAAGACACAGCTCGTTTATTTTAACGGCGTTTATGTCTTTTGTTTCGAGAATACGCAGAAGGCCTTCCTTCAGCATCTTCTTTGTGATAACAACACGCAGATTTTCTTTCATACTGAACTCCTTAACTTTTTGTAAACTTTAAAACACTTGCAATAGTTATGTTGACTTCGCAACAAAATCAGCAAAACGTACTGTTGAATATGCGACATTTGTATATTATAATACCATTAGTCGCACAAAATGTCAAATACTACACCGGAGGTATACAGTATGCAGCAAGTAGACAGCCCTAAAAAACCGCTTATATATTACTATGCGGTGGTGATGGTCGTTATCTTCCTTTTCAATGCCTTTGTAATGCCGTGGATAGCAGGCAAGCAGATAGAAGAGGTCGACTACGGCACATTTATGAAAATGACCGAAGAAAAACAGATAGGCCTTGTCCAGATACAGACAAACCAGATACTTTTTACAGACAAGGAAGAAATCAAGGTATATAAAACAGGTCTTGTTGAAGACCCCGGACGCACAGAGCGTCTTTATGATGCCGGCGTTGAGTTTTCCGGCGAAATAATCGAAGAAGCCTCCCCTCTCGTCAGCCTTCTTATGACATGGATACTGCCTATGCTCATCTTCTCTCTCGTAGGCAAGCTCCTTTCAAAGAAAATGATGGATAAAATGGGGGGCGGCGCAGGAGCAATGTCCTTCAATATGGGCAAGAGCAACGCAAAAATCTATGTTAAATCCTCCGACGGCATAAGCTTTGCCGATGTGGAAGGGGTTGACGAAGCCGAAGAAAGCCTTGCCGAAATCGTGGACTATCTCCATAACCCTGAGAAATACAGCGAGATAGGCGCAACGATGCCAAAGGGCGTCCTTCTCGTAGGTCCTCCGGGCACAGGTAAGACAATGCTTGCAAAGGCTGTTGCCGGCGAGGCAAATGTGCCGTTTTTCTCGATTTCCGGCTCGGAATTCGTTGAAATGTTTGTTGGTATGGGCGCTTCAAAGGTCCGCGACCTTTTCAAGCAGGCAAAGGAAAAAGCACCCTGCATCATTTTCATTGACGAAATAGATGCCATAGGCCAGAAACGAAATGCAGGAGGCGGAATGGGCGGTCACGATGAGCGTGAGCAGACTCTCAACCAGCTCCTGACAGAGATGGACGGCTTTGAAGGCAATTCAGGCGTTATGATTCTTGCCGCCACAAACCGCCCTGAATCTTTAGACCCTGCTCTCACACGTCCGGGACGTTTTGACCGCCGAGTCCCTGTCGAGCTTCCCGACATTGACGGACGCGAAAAGATACTCAGAGTACACGCCAAAAAGATAAAACTCGCCAACAATGTGGACTTCCGCCAGATAGCCAGAATGGCATCGGGCGCATCGGGCGCAGAGCTTGCAAATATTATCAACGAAGCGGCTCTCCGCGCTGTGCGAAACGGCAAAAAGGCGGCAGACCAGTCCGACCTTGAGGAATCCATTGAAGTTGTCATCGCAGGCTACCAGAAGAAAAACGCCATACTCAGCGACAAGGAAAAGATGGCTGTTGCATATCATGAAATCGGTCACGCCCTTGTTGCCGCTTTGCAGACCAACTCTGCCCCTGTCCAGAAGATAACCATAATTCCACGCACATCGGGCGCTCTCGGCTATACGATGCAGGTCGATGAAGGCAACCACTATCTGCTGACAAAGGAGGAAATCGAAAATAAGATAGCCACATACACAGGCGGCCGCGCCGCAGAAGAAGTGGCTCTCGGAATGGTATCGACAGGGGCATCAAACGATATCGAGCAGGCAACAAAGCTTGCCCGCGCCATGATAACGCGATACGGCATGAGTGAAAAGTTCGATATGGTAGCTCTCGAAACTGTGACAAATCAATATCTCGGCGGCGATGCAAGTCTTGCCTGCTCGGCTGAAACACAGACAAAAATCGATGAACTCGTCGTTGAGCTTGTCAAAAAACAGCACGAAAAAGCCCGTAAGCTTCTTATGGACAACAGAGAAAAGCTGCAGATACTCTCCCTCTGCCTTTACGAAAAGGAAACCATCACAGGCGAGGAGTTTATGAGCATCCTCAATTCGTAATACACCAAAAAAGACCACCCATACGGATGGTCTTTTGTTTTACTTCACTATTTCTTTTATTTCCTGTGCGTATTCGTTAAGTTTCTGCAGGATTTCCATGCAGACCGCCGCTTTTTCCGGATTTTTCTCAGGCAGGGCAGGAGCTTTGTCATATTCGACGATAAGCCCCGGATTATAAATGCGGTCGCAGAAAATCACGCCATAGCGGAAAGGCGGATATTCCTTGTCCGCATCGGAAATCTCATAAGGCAAAAACTCGCCTCTGAGATTTCCCTCTTTTTCACGGCTGCGGTAAACCTCAAGGCGCTTGCCAAACTGGCGGGCAGGCTTTTCCGCCTTTTTGCCCGTTTCCCCGATAAACCAGTCTATGATCGCCTGACGATGCTCATTTATATGAATATATTTTGAAGCCGCAGTATATTCAAGAGTTGCCATCATAGCGGCGCACAGCTCCTCTTTCACAGGAATATCCTCATACTGCTCCCCTGTGAGCATATCGCTGATTTTTATAAAATAAGCTGTAAAACAGCCTGTGATATCGTTTGAAGTCAGCGGCTCAAGCGCCGTATTTTTTGTATTCTTTCCAAACAGACTATCGAATATTCCCATAATTTTTCCTTTCAGTTTATATCGCAGAAACATACAGGCACAGCATTTTACCGCTGTGCCTGCAGTTTTTATGTGCAATTATAGATTACAACCGTAAATTACAAAGTATTGTGATATACAACGCCGTCGATCATTGTAAGCTTACAACGTGTGAAGTTGCAGAATGGGTGACCGTCGAAGATTGCGATGTCAGCATCCTTGCCAACTTCGATGGAACCGACCTTATCGTCGATGCCGAGGAACTTAGCGGAGCGGATTGTAACGCCTTCAAAAGCATCCTGTTCCTTAAGACCGTGAGCCATGCAGATACCGATATGAACAGGGAGCATAGCTGTTGCGGACTGGCTGTCAGCTGTCAGCATAACGTTGATGTCGCCTGCTGCGTTGAGGATGCCAGGGTTTTCCTTCTTGCCGCCCCAGATTTCCATCTTCGCTGTGCCTGTCATAAGAGGACCAAGGATAACGTCAGCCTTGACAGCCTGGAGTTCCTTGATGATCTTGTAGCCTTCTGTGCAGTGCTCGATGGAGTAGTCGAGATTGAATTCTGTACCGATGCGGATAGCTGTGAGAATATCGTCAGCACGGTGTGCATGGATTCTTGCCTTCATTTCGCCGCGTACTACTGGAACGAGAGCTTCGAGCTGGAAGTCATACTTTGGCTTTTCGCCTTCGCCCTTTTCATAAGCGAGGAGAGCGTCAGAATACTGCTTTGCAAGAATGAGCTGCTTGCGGATCATAGCGCCGGAAGCCATTCTTGTCCATGGAGCCTTGCCCTTGGAGCCGTAGAAACGCTTAGGATTTTCGCCGAGAGCGAACTTCATGTGGCGGTGGCCAGGGATTTCCATTTCTTCAGGGTCGTTGCCGCGGAGCTTGAATGTAAGACCGGAGCCGCCGATGAGGTTAGCAGAACCAGGGCCTGTGTAGCAAGTTGTAAAGCCAGCCTTACGAACATTTTCGATAGCTGGGTCGTGTGGGTTGAGAGCATCAAGACCACGGATTTCCGGTGTGATTGGGGAAGAACCTTCGTTGCCGTCGTTCTGGAGACCAGGCATTGTGTTTGGTTCATTGAATGTGGAGATATGTGTATGTACATCGATAAGACCTGGTGTGAGCCAGCCGCCCTTAGCGTCGATAATTTCAGCGCCTTCAGGGATCTGAATGTCAGCGCCGTAAGCCTTGATCTTGCCGTCTTCAACAAGAAGAGCGCCCTTTTCGATAGTACCGTTAGTAACAGTAACGATCTTAGCATTGATAATAGCAATCATGATAAGTTTCTCCTTTATGTCATATTTATTGTTGTTTTTCATAGCAGGACAGCATTTCCACCGTACCCTATGATAATAATATCCCATTTTTGCGTCAATGTCAATAAAAATCAAAACCGAAATATCAAAAATGTAGTGAAATTGCATAATTCACCTGCAATGTCATCCTGAGCGAAGCGAAGGATCTTTCCACCCCAATGGCACACAGCCCCTTGCCTCCCTCTGACGAGGGAGGTGGATTGCTTCAGCAAGACGGAGGGAGAGAAACTTAATAAATGAATTAACTTCGTCATGAATCGGCGTTGCCATGAATTGCGCAAACGCATGAATTGTTCCTACGGAACATTGATGTGTCTGCGACGCATTAAATAATTCGGGCGGGCATGGAAACCCGCCCCTACGACTGTTCTGTTGTGGATAATTTGCAGGGGAGGGTCTCGCGACGCGAAGCTAGTGCTCTGGAGTATGCCCTCCCGCCTTATTAAATGTGCGCTTGTCGCAAATTCAATAATGCAGACGAGCAATGCTCGCCCCTACAACCAAGCCCCCTGCCTCCCTCTGACGAGGGGGGTGTCACGCAGTGACGGGGGGAGAGAACCCTATTCAATAGCCTGATATGCCGTAGGCATTCCACGCCTTGCGCGTGGCGAGAAAACTTTCGATTTAATTAAAGCTTTAACTTGCAAATAAGATTCAGGACACCTCATCCACCGCATAGCGGTCCCCCTTCCCCTCAAGGGGAAGGCTTTTAAGGAACATATCGCGTCACCAACGGTGACTTTGTCTCACAAAACATTATTTCCCACTCACTTTCATTTGACACGCTCACATTTTTCCGTTATTATATAAATGTATAATATTTTTCGCGAGGTAGTTTATGTACGCAGTTGTTTTTGATATGGACGGTGTTATTCTCGACACAGAAAATCTCGGCATTGCCGCGTGGCGCAAGGCAGGCGTGAAATACGGCATAGGTGAAGACGAGATAAACCGTGTCTACCGCCTTATTATCGGCACAAAAGTCGAGCGAGGCAACGAAATTATCCGCGAAAACTTCGGAAAAGACTTCCCGTCTGAGGATTTCCGAAAAGAAGCAGGCGCTTTCATCCGCGATGTGCTTATGACTAAAATCCCGCTGCGCCCATTCGCCCGTGAAATCCTTGAATTTTTGAAGAAAAACGGCATAAAAACGGCTCTCGCATCGTCAACCCGCTACGAAGTGGTCATTCGCGAGCTGACACAGGAAGGGCTTGTGGATTATTTCGACGTCATAATCGGCGGCGACTTAGTGGCAAAAAGCAAGCCTGAGCCTGATATTTTCCTCAAAGCCATAGCCGATTTAGACGAAACGCCTGAAAACTGCTTCATCGTTGAGGATTCGGCAAACGGCATCCGTGCCGCCCACGCTTCGGGCGCAAAGCCAATCATGGTGCCCGATTTAGTCACCCCGACAGAGGAAATCAAAACCCTGTGCCATAAGATCTTCGGTAACTTAGGCGAGGTTATGGAGTATTTAGGGACTCAGAAGTAATAGGTAAAAGTTAATAGTGAAGAAGTAATGTGTGACATGTCACATTAAATAGGAGCAATCCCTCCGTCACACATTCGTGTGCCACCTCCCTTTACACAAGGGAGGCAAGAAAAAATGTAAGCCTCCCCTTGTTAAGGGGAGGGGGACCATTCATCAGAATGGTGGAGGGGTGTAGCCGCAGGCGTCTATTTAATATAACTTATTCAATTCATGTGCGAAGCACAATTCACGGCAAAGCCAATTCATTCACACACAACATCAGTATAACAATAAAATTTATATAAAAAGGAGCGTAATTATGGATTATTCAAAGATTATTTCCATCGTTAACGACTACAAGGACGAGATCGTAAAGATCCGCCGCGACTTCCACACTTATGCCGAGCCGGCATGGCGCGAATTCCGCACAACTGCAAAGATCGCAAAGATGCTCGACGAAAACGGCATCAAGTTCTTCATGGGTCCTGACGCTATCAACACAGAATTCGTCATGGGTTATCCTGAAGACCCTGACTTCATCAAGGGCGAAATGGCTCGCGCAATCGACCAGGGCGCTGACCCTAAGTATGTCGAAATGACAAAGGGCTACACAGGCGTTGTTGCTGTTATCGAAACAGGCAGACCGGGCCCTGTCACAACTCTCCGCTTCGATATCGACTCCAACGATGTTGACGAATGTATGGACAACGACCACGCACCATTTGTAGGCGGCTACCGCTCTAGAAATCCACAGTGTATGCACGCTTGCGGCCATGACGGTCACGCTTCCATCGGCTTGGTTACAGCAATGTCCCTCAATAAGATAAAGGATGACCTTTGCGGCACAATCCGACTTTGCTTCCAGCCAGCTGAAGAAGGCGTTCGTGGCGCTCTCTCCATGGTTAAGAAGGGCTGGTTTGACGATGCAGATTACTTCATCTGCGGTCATCTCGGCAGAGCAGAAAACATCGGCGATGTAACTCTCCGTGGCAGCAGCTATCTTGCAACAAGCAAGTTCAACGCATATATCTACGGCAAGCCAACTCACGCAGGCGGTTCTCCACAGCTCGGCAACAACGCTCTCCTCGCAGCTTGCGCAGCAGCTACTAACGCTTACGCATTCACACAGGACGGCAGAGGCGCAGGTCGTGTAAACGTAGGTCGTCTTGTTGCAGGTACAGGCCGTAACGTTGTTCCTGAAAAGGCTGAACTCTGGTTTGAAACACGCGGCGCTACAACAGAAATCGAAGAAGAAATCTATATGAAGGTCACACGCGCTGTCAAGGCGGCTGCTGATATGTACGGCTGTACTTGCGAATTCAAGAAGATGGGCGGCGCACAGGGCGCAACAAGCGATATGGACTTCGGCGCACAGCTCGGCGAAATCATGAAGGAAGCTCTTGGTATCGAACTCAAAATGCCAAAGGCAGGCGGCGGTGGCGGTTCTGAAGACGCCACATACATGATGCGCGCAACACAGGCTCACGGCGGCAAGGCTGTTTACTTCGGTCTCGGCACACATACAAAGGGCTCTGCTCACAACGGCTACTATGACATCGACGACAGCGGTCTTATCTACGCTGCAAGAATGTTCTCTGTCTGCGTAAGCAACCTCAATAATGTAAATAAGTAATTGTATTTTCAATGCGGGCGGGCATGGAAACCCGCCCCTACATACAATCCAATGTAGGTGATGACGCATCGCAAAATAAAAAACACCCTTTCGAAACAAAAGCCTCCCCTGTGCAAGGGGAGGTGGCACACAAAGTGTGACGGAGGGGTTGTCCTCTGTCAGATGCGTCGCAGACACCGCACTTCTTCACTCTTAACTCTTACTTATTACTTCAAAAAAAGACCGCTTTTGCGGTCTTTTTTTTCATATTCTAATAGAAAAACATCGGGCTTGCCAGGTTTTTCAAGAGAGCCACCACACTCCAGGCGGCGCTGACACTGGATTTTGGATTGACAGGGTCAGGTGTGGATGTAATTTTAATCTCCGCCTTCATATTTTCCCCTTCAAGGGTAATTGCATGAGAATTTTCCCTCTTATTCGGCACACTTCTGATGCGCACCTCGGTATTTTCAAAGTCGGAAGCCAACGCAGTTGCCACCGCCACATTGACATTCTTCGGGAAGCCCTTGATGGCATCCTTCACATTGCCCTTGAAAACAAGCTCTTCCTCTGTTTCGGAAAGCTCTCTGCCCTCAAGATAAGGGGCGCCGTTAAGGCTTCGCGGAGCCTTTGTGCTTTCGATAGACACACTTTTCGCCCCCATCAGGGAGAAAATCTGCATAAGGTCGAAGCCGCCCACAGCACCATTCGGAATATAAAGCCTGTGACCAGATTCCTCAGCCGCATTTACAAGCTTATTCTTGAAATCCTCATCGGCAAGGGAGCCGACCGACACGATTATAAAATCGCTGACATTCTTTAAAATCTCCTCGCCATAGGCTTTCGCCGCAGGAATACCTGCGATTTCCACGGTAATATCAGGCTTCATGGCGTACAAATCCTCGATTTTATCAACAAAAACCGAGCCGACATCGTTGGCAAGCGCCACGCCAGCCTCTTTATTCATATCGAAAAGACCGACTATCTCATATTTATCATCAAGCAGCTTTTTCACATTGGTGCAGAGGATTCTGCCCAGCGCGCCGCAGCCGATAACAGCAAGTTTTTTCATATTATGCCTCCAATTTGTCGATTATGTGTAAAGCCTTCGCCACAATTTCCATCTGCTCGATTGTATTATAAAACTCAAGACCAAAACGGATGTAGCCGCCGCGCATAGTGCATACGATTTTGTGCTCCTCAAGAATACGCACAACATCATTTTCACGCTCGGCAGGGTAGTAAACGCAGACCACGCCGCCCCAGTTTTCCTCGTCCTTTGCCTGTACAACATGGAGTTTAAGGTCGGAAATAAGGTATCTGAGATGCTTTTCAAGCTTTTTTATATGTTCTTCGATGTTTTCAATACCCAATTCAAGGACTAAATCAACGCCGTTTGAAATTGCTTCAATGCAGTTGTAGCTGAGATTGCCCGACTCAAATCTTCTCGCGTGAGGATACCATTCAAAGCTGTCAAACTCAGTCGTAATAGACGGCGGAGAAACATGGCTGACAGTGCTCTGGTAGCCTGCATAGCAAGGGATAATGTCCTCGACTATTCTGTCGGAGCAATAGACAAAGCCTGCGCCTAACGTTGCAAGCAAACCCTTGTTGCCGCCTGCCGCCATATAGTCGATATGGCAGTCCTGCACATCAATTTTCAGCCTGCCGAGAGCCTGAATGCCGTCAACGCAGAAGATTACACCCTTTTCGTGGCAGGCATCGCCCAACTTCTTTAAGTTTGCACGGAAACCTGTGGAAAACTGCACCGCAGACACAGCAAGCACCCTTGTGTGCTCGTCGATAGCCTCAATAAGACCGTCAACATCGACCTCGCGGTCAATGGATTTTACAACTTTCAGATTAACGCCGTAACGCTCATGCGCCGCAATCCACGGAAAGAGAATCGACTGGTGCTCCTGGTCGGATATTACGATATTGTCGCCCTCATTGTACTTAATGCCGTTGGCAAGAATTGAAATGCCCTCGGCGGTATTCTTGACAAATGCGATTTCGTGAGGGTCCCTTGCATTGATAAGCTTCTGCAGCTTTGGACGGGCATTGTTTACAATATCCCACGCCCGCGGCACGATATCTATGCCGAAATTGGCGACATAGTCGTCCATAAACTTGCGGTATGCGTCCTGCACACGCTTTGGCGGCACAACCACCTGAGAAACATTGAGGAAAATCGTATCCCCCATAAAGCCGTATTCTTTCTGTATAAGGTTAAGATCGAGCATAAAATATCCTGCCTTTCGCCTGTTTTTATTATGAATAAATTATATCACAGACAATGCAAAAAGACCACCCTTTCGGATGGTCTTTTTATTATGTGGGGATTTAATTATAATTCGTTCTTGTAAACTACGCCGTCAATCATTGTCAGCTTGCAGAGTGTGAAGTTTTCAAATGGATTGCCGTTGAAAATCGCAATGTCAGCATCCTTGCCGATTTCGATGGAGCCGACCTTATCGCCTACGCCGAGGAATCGTGCAGGGCGGATTGTGATGCCTTCAAGAGCATCGTCAAACTTTAAGCCGCGAGCCATGCAGTAGCCGATTTCCATTGGAAGATGAGCAGTAGCAGAGCTCTTGTCGGCTGTCAGCATAACATTGATGCCCGCTTCGTTTAATACGCCTGCTGTTTCAGGCATTCTGCCCCATGTTTCCATCTTAGCCCAGCTTGGAATGAGCGGACCAATGATGACATCGACCTTGTTTTCCTTTAAGATGTCGATGATTTTATAGCCTTCCGTTGCGTGTTCAACCGAGAAATCAAGGTTGAATTCGTGGGAAATGCGGATAGCTGTTTCGATATCGTCAGCGCGGTGAGCGTGGATTCTTGCCTTCATTTCGCCGCGTACAACAGGCACGAGAGCTTCGAGCTGGAAATCGTAGTTAGGCTTCTTGCCTTCGCCCTTTTCAAAAGCGATAAGCTCATCGGAATAATTCTTTGCCATCTGGAGCCACTTGCGGAGAAGAGCGCCTGTGCCCATACGTGTCCAAGGAGCAACCTTCTTGTTTGTGCCGTAGAAGCGTTTTGGATTTTCGCCGAGAGCCATCTTCATATGGCGGTGGCCAGGGATTTCCATTTCTTCAGGAGAATTGCCTCTCAGCTTGAATGTAACGCCTGTGCCGCCGATTACATTGGCAGAGCCAGGACCTGTGTAGCAGGTTGTGAAGCCTGCATTACGCACCTTTTCTATAGAAATATCGTGTGGATTGAGGGCATAAACAGCGTCAAGCTCAGGAGTAATAGGTGAAGATCCTTCGTTGCCGTCGCCCTGCAGGCCAGGCATTGTGTTAGGCTCGCCGAAAACGCACATATGAGTGTGAGCATCGATAAGGCCAGGAGTGAGCCAGCCGCCCTTTGCATCGATGATTTCAGCGCCTTCAGGAATCTGAATGTCAGCGCCGTAGCCTGCAATTTTGCCTTCTTCGACGAGAAGCGCACCATTTTCGATAGTGCCGTTTGTGACTGTCAGAATCTTTGCGTTGATAATAGCTATCATAGTATATCTCTCCTTTTCAGTATTGATTTTTGATGTGATTAACAAGTGGAGTGTACCAAATCCCTACACCGCAGAACGGGACGCCGTGGGCGTCGTCCCCTACAATACGCATTTGCCTCCTTCTCGTAGAGGGAGGTGCCGAGTAAAACGAGGCGGAGGGAGCGAAACATGTGCAATGAGCGAAGCGCACCGTAATTATCCACTTATTACTTATAATATCCTTCTTTGCCTATGCCAAATGTATCCCAATGGGCGGCGCGGCGCTTTTCTGCCATAATATTTTCGGCAGAAAGGGGATGCCCCATATTTGCATATTCGCGGACAGTTTCGCTGACGCTTTCAGGGGTATTTTCGCGGTAAAGTCCCACGCTGATATTCTTAAATGTGATGCAATGTCCCTTTTCCTCGTCTGTCATATCGCTGTCGCGTTTTTTGAACATGGCAACGGCATCGTCGGCCTCCATTTCAAAGACAGGATTGCCGTAACAAACAGGCTGGAAAGGCCCGTCAATGCCGCCTAAAAATTCGATGAACACAAGCTTGTCGTCCTCGAAATCAAAGCGGAGGGAAGAGCCCCAGTAGTAAAGGGAGGTCTCCGAAGGGCGTTTAGGGTTGCCGATGGCAGAAGTGAGCTGGTCTTTTGTCCAGCCGAAGGCGATATTGTGGATATTTTCGCCCATTTTTATCTCGATGCCTTCAAGCGGTGTGGTTTTTATGTACTGTTTCATATATGTTTATCCTTTCGGTGGTGTGATTTATATAATGAATTGCACTATGCAAATCCTGCGATTTTATCAAAATATACCCAGAAATGTAACCCACCCCAATGTGTCCATTTGTGAGGAACGAACCAATTTACCCTAACGAGCAGGCTCGTCAGTGAACCCACAATATTAAATAGGGTGCGGTGGCACTCGCCACCGGTCGCGCACTCGGCGCTCCTATGGTAGTCCAGAGTGCTCTCTGGTCCCGTGATCAAACTGCGTGTAATTTCACCCCCAGACGACAGGTCGCCCGGGGACCCCGTTTTCGTTTGGGCATTTTGGTTCTCCGCGGACGAGTGTCCGCGTGCCTATTTAATCACTTGGGGGTCCCCATAAAACCTGTTTTATGGGGTAAATCGCATAAAGAACTCGTCGAAGACGTTCCACGCCTTGCGCGTGGCGAGAAGGTTTTCGATTTAATTAAAACTTTAATTTATGCGGAATGTCGAGGACGCCATTCCCTACAATACACCTTCCCCTCAAAGAGAAGGCTTTATTCCCCTCTACATTATACCACATATCCACAGGCTGTGCAAAAAAAGTTTAATCGTCACAATGCAAACAAATCATACTGATTTTTTGTCGGTTTTTTACAAATCTTATCCGACATATCACAGACTTATTGAAAATTTAAATAAATTATAATATAATATTTATATCTGAATCCGGGCAGGGCTATCCTGCCTATGAAAACGAAAGGAGCTATTGTCTTTATGGACCCTGACAGTTGGATACTTTTTGCACTTCTGATCACACTCATCTTCGGAGGCGGATATTTTGCCGCAGCCGAAACAGCCTTTGCATCTCTCAACCCTGTACGCATACGCCACAGGGCTGAAAACGGCGAAAAGCGGGCTGAGCACGCCGAATATGTTCTCGAAAACTTCAACAAGGCGCTCTCCACCCTGCTTATCGGCACAAATATCATGCATATCGGCACAGCGTCCCTCTCCACATACCTTGTCACAAAGACATGGGGCGAGGGCTACACAGGTATTACCACAATAGTCACAACCATCGTTGTCTTCTTCATTTCGGAAATGATTCCGAAGGAGTTTGCCAAGGATATGCCGGAAACCATGGGGCTTATCTTCGCTCCGTCACTTCATATGCTTATGAAACTGATTTCCCCGATTTCCGCCATATTTGACGGTCTTGCTGCGTGGGTTTGTTCCCTTTTCAAGGTGAAAGAGGAGCCGACAGTCACCGAAGACGAGCTTATCGAGATAATCGATTCGCTGGGCGAAAGCGAAGAAGGGGACCCTGAGCGTTCAAAGCTGCTTCATTCGGCAATAGCCTTTGACGGCAAGACGGCAGGGCAGACTATGACGCCTTTATGCGATGTGGTATCTGTCGATATCTCCACCCGCAAAGAGGATGTTCTCGCGCTTATACGCACAACGAAGTTTTCAAGAATACCTGTTTATAACCGCGAAAAGCACAATATAATCGGTATTATCGACGTGCGAAGCTTTATGAAAAGCTATCTGGCATCCGGCAAGACTCTCACTCTGCGCAGGCTTCTGCGCAAGACAATGTCTGTTTCATTCGATAAGCCTATCGACGACCTTCTTGAAGAAATGTCCCAGACACGAAACCATCTCTGCCTTGTAAAGGACGAGAGAGGGAAGACCTGCGGCATTATCACAATGGAGGATATTCTCGAAGAGCTGGTAGGCGATATCCTCGATGAACGCGACACAGTAAAGGAGGCTGCCGCAGGATGAATCCATATTTAGGCATAGTTTTACTTATGATAGGCTCGGCGTTCTTCTCATCGGCTGAGATTGCATACGCCTCTGTCAATAAATCCCGCCTTAAAAAGGCCGCCGAAGCAGGGGATATAAAGGCGCAGTGGGCTGTCGATATTTCTGACCACTATGACAAGGCTCTCTGCTCTGTTCTCATCGGCAACAACCTTGTAAATATAGCGTCGTCCTCTGTGGCGACAGTTGTGGCAATGGCTCTCGTCGGCGATGCAGGCGTTGCGATAGCCACATTTGTAATGACAGTCCTGCTGCTTATTTTCGGCGAAATACTGCCGAAACAGCTTGCGAAAAAGTTTTCGGACCCTTATGCTCTGGCAATTTCCCCGATTTTACGCATATTTATGTGGATAACTGCTCCGCTTGTGCATATTTTCATGAAATTCATGGAAAAGCTTTCCCATCTCTGGGGCGGCGCAAGTGACGAAACCTCCATCACCTATGAGGACCTTGTGACGATTATCGAAACTGTCGAGGAAGAAGGGGTTATCGACGAAGACCAGAGTGAGCTACTCCAGTCGGCAATCGAATTTGACGAGACCGAGGTGCAGGAGATAGTCACACACCGCACAGAGCTCACAGCTCTCGATATCAATGATTCTCTTTCGGAAAATATCGAAATCGCCCTTAAATCGGAGTTTTCACGAATCCCTGTCTATGACGATACGATAGACGATATCATCGGCGTACTGCCTGTTTCAAATCTTCTCAAGGCTCTGCTCGATGAGCCTGCGCCCGACATTCGCTCCCTTCTCTCCGAGCCTGAATTTGTTCCGCAGACGAGAAAGCTCCCCGAAGCTCTCGAGCAGATGCGCCAGTCCCAGAATCACATTCTCATCGTGACAGACAACTACGGCGGCACGCTGGGCATTGTCACTATGGAAGACATTCTTGAGGAATTGGTGGGCGATATCTGGGACGAAACCGACGAAATCGACCCTGACATCGTTGAAAATGAGGACGGCTCGCTGACAGTCGACGGCACAACAATGCTCTCCGACCTTCTCGACCATGTTGAAATCGAGGACCCTGAGCTTGAGGATTATGTTATCACCGTCAGCGGTTATATCACCGAAGTGCTCGACGATTATCCTGAGGTTGGCGATACATTCCGGTACAGAAATCTCGTGTTCACAATCCTTGAAACCGAAGATTTATGCGCCACAAACCTCCGTGTCGATATCCTTCCTGAGGAAAAAGAGAAAGAATAATAAAAAATACAAGCCACCCATTACTTTCCCACCACAGCCTCCCCTGTGTAAGGGGCGGGGAACCATCGGAACGATGGTGGAGGGGTTGTCTCTTTATACAACAAAAGCCACCCCGCAAGGAGTGGCTTTAATTTTTCTCTTGCATAGTTACTCCAATCATATTATAATATTATCATAAACAGTATATGAAAGGATGACCTCTATGGTAAAGCTTGAAAAGCTCAATTTTGAAACTAAAAAACAGCAGTATAACTTCATCGCCACAAAGATGACAGCCCTCGTTTCGACAGAAAGCGATTTCATCGCAAATATGGCAAACGGCGCCGCGCTTCTGTGGAATATTCTCAAGGATATCAACTGGTCGGGCTTCTATCTCTGGAATGAGGACAACAAGGAGCTTGTGCTTGCTCCATTCTGCGGTATGCCTGCCTGCACTCGTTTAAAGGACGGCAAGGGCGTCTGCAACGCCGCTGTAATCGCCCGTGAAACTGTGGTTGTAAAGAATGTCCACGAATTCCCCGGCCATATCGCCTGCGACAGCGCATCAAATTCGGAAATCGTCGTGCCTATGATTAAGGATGACAAAATCATCGGCGTGCTCGATATCGACGCTCCGATTTTTGAACGCTTCGACGACGAAGACAAAGCCGGCCTTGAAAAATTCGTAAGCATTCTTCTCAAATACAGCGAGATTTAGTGTTGCACTTCGTGCGCAAGAAAACTGCAGGAGATCCTTCGTTACGCTCAGGATGACATAAAAATCCTTTCAGCCTTCCCCTCGATTCATACCCCAGACGGCAGGCCGCCCGGGGACCCCATTTGGGAAGGTGGCTTGCGCAGCAAGACGGATGAGGTGCAGCCCATGGGGCGTTTTATTCAATGTGATTTATCACACCGCAACATTTGCGACAGTAAATATATCGCGCACTGTAGGTGCATATCGCATTTATATATCGCGTGCGTCTGCACATATCGCGTCACCATCGGTGACACTATAGCACAATTCATTCTAAAAATCCATACCACGAAAGGAAATATAACCATGAAAGTTTTGCTCATCAACGGCAGTCCACACGAAAAGGGCTGTACTTACACAGGTCTTTGCGAAGTGGAAAAGACACTTAATGCAAACGGCATCGACACAGAAATTATCTGGCTTGGCAACGGCACTTTCCGCGACTGTATCGCCTGCGGTGCATGCCGCAAGCTCGGCAAGTGCGTTTTCGACGACGATATCTGCAATGAAATCATCGAAAAGGCAAAGACAGCTGACGGTTTTGTCTTCGGCACACCTGTTTACTACGCTCATCCATCGGGCAGAGTGCTTTCTATCATGGACAGACTTTTCTATTCGGCTTCCAAGCATTTCGCTCACAAGCCTGCAGCTTCCATCGTCTGCGCTCGCCGCGGCGGCACAACAGCTTCCTTCGACGTTATGAACAAGTACTTCACAATCGCACAGATGCCTGTCGTTTCGTCCACATACTGGAACAACATCCACGGCAACAAGCCTGAAGATGTAATGCAGGACCTTGAAGGCTTGCAGATCATGCGCAATCTCGGCACAAATATGGCATGGCTCATTAAGTGCATCGCGCTGGGCAAAAATAACGGCGTTCCTGTCCCTGAAGCAGAACGCGGCAACACAACAAACTTTATAAGATAAGACACAATAAAGCTACCCCATTTCCACAGAACCTCGCCTCCCCTTGTCAGTGGTGGAGGGGGCGCCGTAAACGGCACTAGCTTCACGTCGCCACCGACAGAATGATGGAGGGGTAGTAACCTTATAGCATAAAAGCCACCCTCACAGGTGGCTTTTCACTTATTGAAAATTCGCTTGGCAACTTCAGGTTGCACAATCGCAAATTTAAGTTAGTGGACTTCTTCGCCTTAGTATCCTATAATTGGTTACAGACAGGAGGTAAATCGTATGAGTTTTGCAGATAATCTGAAACAACTGAGAAAAGAAAGGCAATTATCCCAGGAGGAGCTGGCAGAGATGCTCGATGTTTCCCGTCAGGCGATTTCAAAATGGGAACAGGGAATCGGATATCCCGAAGTGGAAAAGCTTCTGCTGCTTTCGCGTAAGCTGAATATCTCGCTCGACAGCTTGATGTCAACAGAAATCGCGCAGAAGCTCGACATGGAAAGCAGGAATGTGACGGGGACTATCGTCATAACATCGCCTCATGAAAATGTGATAGCGACCTGCTATAAGGTTTCATCTTCCGGAAAAATGTCGGGCGGGAAATCGTCTCCCCAGTACGCCCTCTATGGAGTCAGCAACGGCACTCCGTCCTTTTGGGGCGAGCCGACCACCTTTCTGGGATGGTACGCGAATAAAGAGCTGATATCAAAAGAAATTTCGGAGATCTATAGCGCTATCCGGAATGGGGTTGCGACATATACCTTGAAATACAGCGCAAAAACAGAAAGAAAATGGATGCGTATAAAAATAATTGAATAGCAAAAGCCATAATTTATATGCCTCTCTCTGCCGTTTCGGCAAAGGGAGGCTTTTTCTTTCCTCGACAAAGGAGATAAACTATGCTATAATATGATTAAACAACTGGCATTTTGCCTTCTCCTTTTGGAAGAAAGGCAAATATGTTTTATTTCACGATAGCAAAGGCTTGGTCTATACATACTGTAATTTATCTTTTGATTATGACTTTAGGTAATTCGATTGGTGGGATTTTATTCTGCCGACTGAGCAAAAAGAAATAAGCAATTATAAATATAATACATAGGAGGAAATTATGATTTACAGAGATTTTCAGGACAAAAAGCTCTCTCTCCTCGGCTTCGGCACAATGCGTCTGCCGCTCATTGACGGCGCTATCGACCAGGAGCAGGTGGAAAAGATGACCGATTATGCCATTGAGCACGGCATCAATTATTTTGACACAGCCTATCCTTATCACAACGGGCTTTCCGAAGTTTCCATCGGCAAGGCTCTCAGAAAATACCCACGCGAATCCCTCTATCTTGCCGACAAATATCCGGGACACCAGATTGCAAGCTCTTATGACCCTAAGGCGATTTTTGAAGAGCAGCTCAAAAAGTGCGGTGTCGATTATTTCGACTTCTATCTGCTCCACAATGTCTGCGAAAACTGCATCGACGTTTACAAGGACCCTAAGTGGGGCATCGTCGACTACTTCATCGAGCAGAAAAAGCTGGGCAAAATCAAGCATTTAGGCTTCTCCAGCCACGGCAAGCCTGCTCTCCTTGAAGATTTCCTCGCAACTTACGGCGAACACATGGAGTTCTGCCAGATTCAGCTCAATTATCTCGACTGGACATTGCAGAATGCAAAGGAAAAGGTTGAGATTTTAAACAAGCACAACATTCCGATCTGGGTTATGGAGCCTGTCCGCGGCGGCAAGCTGGCAAGCCTTAACGAAGCTGACACAGCAAAACTCAAGGCTATGCGCCCTGACGAAAGCATTCCTGCCTGGGGCTTCCGTTTCCTCCAGGGTGTAAAGGGTGTCACAATGGTGCTTTCCGGTATGTCCAATTTTGACCAGATGGTGGACAATGTAAAGACATTCGAAGGCGAAAAGCCGCTTTCCGATACTGAAATCAATACACTTTTCCAGATTGCAGAGGGCTTAAAGAATGCTGTGCCTTGCACAGCCTGCCGTTACTGCACAGACGGCTGCCCTATGGGACTTGATATTCCGATGCTTATTTCGGTTTACAATGACATCAAGTTTGCGCCGACTACTATCAACGCAATGATTATCGAATCCCTGCCAGAGGACAAGCGTCCATCCGCTTGTGTGGCTTGCGGCGCCTGCAAGCACGCCTGCCCACAGGGTCTTGACATTCCTGAAATCATGAAGGACTTTGTCAACGAGCTTGAAAAAATCCCAAGCTGGGCCGCAATCTGCAAGGAACGCGAAGAAGCCGCAAAGAAGAATAAAAAGTAAAAGTCGCTCCATGTGTCGTTCTCCCCATTGAGCAGGCTCAATGGGGTCCCCGTTTTTGACTTACCACTATTT
>JAFSBG010000044.1 GCA_017441945.1 Clostridia bacterium | reverse complement strand
TGCCAGACATACCAGCATGCTTGCCGGACTGGAAAATAACAGAAATGATGAGAGCGAGGGATACAAGAACCTGAACGATTGTCATAATAAGCTTTACTGTTTCCATAATATCTCCTTAAAGTAAATATATTACATAATTCCGTTTTTATATAATAACACATTTTTCTTAAAAAAGCAAGGGATTTTTTAAGTTTTTTATGCAATATATTTGACTCATTTTATTTGATATTATTCATACTTGTTTTTGCAAAATCATTGTTGACAATGGCATTATAATCGGCTCTTTTTTCAAGCTCACCTGCATTTTCCATAACTACCTGCAATCTTTCGAGAGCTTCCTCTGTCATGACAGGGTCTTTGCACCATGCGTCGATATCCTTATATCTCTGTGCCACCTTTGTAAGAATATCAAGAGAAGAATCGGTAAAATACGGCTGCATATACTCGGCAACTTCCTCAGGAGTATGTTCCATCACCCATTTCTGACCTTTATAGACAGCATTTGTGAATTTCTGGATAACTTCGGGATTTTCTGCCATATACTCTTTGGAGCAGAAATATGCTGTGTATGGGATTTCGCCGCTGTCCTTACCGATAGATGTGAGGACATATCCCTTACCCTCCTGCTCTACCATAGAGGCTGTCGGCTCAAAAAGTGCCACATAATCGCCCTGACCGCCTGTGAATGCGCCTGCCATAAGGGCAAACTGAACACTTGTGTCAATCATGACATCTTCATGGGGCTTTACGCCATTCTGCGAGAGGACATACTCAAGAGTCATTTCAGGCACACCGCCCTTTCTGCCGCCGATGACTTCTTTGCCGCGCAAGTTTTCCCATTTGAAGTTTTCTTCCTTTTCCCTGCCTACAAGAAAAGATCCGTCACGCTTTGTAAGCTGACCGAAAATCACACCGTGATTTTCCTTGCCCTGATTATAGAGATAGATGCAGGCTTCCGGACCGGCAAGACCAATCTGGGCTTCACCTGAGATGACCGATGTCATGACCTTATCGGCACCATTGCCGTTGATAAGGTCTACCTCAAGGCCTTCTTCCTCAAAGAAGCCCAATTCGAGGGCAACATACTGCGGGGCATAGAAAACAGAATGGGCAACTTCGCTCAATGTGATTTTAACTGGCTTTTGTGCTTCGGTTGGCTTTTCTGTTGGCTTTTCAGCTGTAGCTGTTGTTGATGGTACTGTTGCGTATGTCAGCTCTTCTTTCGGTGTGCAGCCTGCGAAAAGTCCCATGCCCATACATAAACAAAGTGCAAGTGAGATGATTTTTTTCATTATTACCTCCGTTATTCGTTTTGATTTTTGAAAAGTATGCTTTCTATCCATACTATGAAAAGATACATAAATGTTGCAAGCAGACCAAGAATAAATACATTTGCCATAACTAAATCAAGCTGGAAAACCTGGCTGCCATAGACGATGAGATAGCCCAATCCTGCTCTTGAAACAAGAAATTCACCGACAATAACACCGACCCACGACATACTTACGCTTATTTTCAGCGATGAAATTATTGTTCTGAAATTGGACGGCAGCACCACCTTTGTAAAGATATGATATTTATTGCCGCCAAATGTGCGTACAAGCTTGATTTTATCCTCATCGGTTGACATAAAGCCGTTGAGCACTTCCATTATCGTGACGATAAGTGAAATTGTTATCGTGATTACAATAATTGCCTTTGTGCCCGCCCCTATCCATACGATGAAGATTGGACCAAGCGCAATTTTAGGCAGGCTTCCCAGCACAACGAGATATGGCTCAAGCACACGGCACAAGAATGGCGAAAGCCACAGAAGTGCTGCGATAACTGTACCCAGTACAGTACCCCACAGAAAGCCCATTACCGCTTCGTACGTCGTCACTCCTATGTGAACAAACAATTCACCGCTTGTGTATAAATCTGCTATCACAGCCCATATTCTGCTCGGCGAGGACATTATAAAGCTGTCGATAATGCCTGTATTTGCACACACCTCCCATAAAATAAGAAACACGGCAAGTATGCCGATTTTAGTGATAAGTACAAGGGCATCTGTTCTCTTTTTATTTTTGAGCCACAAGGCTCTTTCAGGCGATACGCCCTGCTCTTTTGGTTTAAATATGGACATCAATATCCCTCCAGACCTTGTTGAAATGCTCCCTGAAAGCCTCATGATTTCGTCTTGTAAGCGGCACATCATACTCCTCGTCAAACTGAGGCTCGTGGATACTTTTTATTTCGGCAGGACGGTTTGTAAGAACAATAATTCTTTCAGACATACTTACCGCCTCGGAAATATCGTGGGTAACCATAACTGCCGTCTTGCCCTCTTTCTTTATTATGGAATGTATATCATTTGAGACAGCAAGTCTCGTCTGGTAATCAAGGGCAGAAAATGCCTCATCAAGCAAAAGAATCTCCGGACGAATTACAAGCGTCCTGATAAGCGCCGCTCGCTGACGCATACCGCCCGAAAGCTGTGATGGATATTTATTCATAAAATCGCCCAGACCGTATGTTTTCAGCAGCATATCGCCGTACTCCATATTTTCCTTTGTCTTTTTGCCCTGTATTTCAAGGCCTAAAAACACATTCTGCCTTATGGTGCGAAAGGGCAGCAGGCTGTCTTTCTGTGGCATATATCCGATGTTGACCTTGTTTTCCGATATATCTGCGCCGTTTATAAAGACCTTTCCCCTTGTCGGTTTTATAAGTCCTGCTATTATCGACAAAAGTGTCGACTTGCCGCAGCCTGAAGGACCGATTATGCTGACAAATTCCTTGGGCTTCACTGTGAATGATATGTCTTTTATGGCTTCGGTTTCCCCGTCTGCCGACTGATATTTCATAAATATATTCTGACACACCACGATGTCTTTGCTCATATTCAATACACCTCCTCAAAACATCTTATGTGGATTTTATTTTTTCTGTGAAAGGTATTGACATTTTGGTCTATTCGTTGTAGACTATAAGTAAGTCGATAACCTATAGACCAAAGGAGGTATAAATATGTCTGACAACAAACTGGGCAATATTGAATCGAAATTTGCCGATATTATATGGGCAAATGAGCCCCTTTCCTCAGGTGAGCTTGTGAAATTATGCGAAGCTCAGCTTAGCTGGAAGAAGTCTACAACCTATACTGTACTCAAAAAGCTTTGCGAGCGCGGTTTATTTGTAAATGAAAACGGCAAAGTTTCTTCTCTTGTTTCAAAGGATGACTACTATGCTATGCAGAGTACAAGCTTTGTAGGCGAGCTTTTCCACGGCTCTTTACCAGCATTTATCGCGGCATTTTCATCGAGAAAAAAACTGACAAGTGAGGAAATTGATGAGCTGCAAAAGCTCATTGACGAAAGCAGGGTGAAATAATATGATGACTGCATTCTACAAGGTGCTCGACATGAGCCTTATGGGCTCTATAGCCATACTTTTTGTACTTATTTCACGGGTTATTTTCCGTAATTCCCCGAAAAAGATAATTGTTTTTCTGTGGCTTGCTGTGATTTTCAGGCTCTTGTGTCCGTTTTCGATTGAAAGCACTCTCAGCATCATTCCTGCATATTTCGACGAAATGTTTTCAGCATCTGCCCCTGTATATGCCGAAAATGTGACTCTGCCCAATGCTATGGAATCGGCGTATAAGGCTGTCGGAGATGTGCTCAACGGCGGAATAGGCACTATTCCGATCAAAATATACAATCCAAATATGTATACCGCTGCTGCATATCACAACCAGATATGGGAGCTTCTTTTAGGCTGTCTGTGGCCGTTTGGCATGGCAATTCTTGTGCTATACAGCTTTATTTCTCTCAGAAATCTGCACAGCAGAGTGAGCGGCGCACTTGTTTACAAGGACAATATTTACATTGCAAATAATATTGACACACCTTTTGTTCTCGGCATAATTCGCCCTAAAATATATCTGCCTTCTTTTCTGGGCGATAATGAACGGGAATATATAGTCCTTCATGAGCAGATGCACATAAAAAGGCTCGATCATATTCTGAAAATCGTCGGCTTTGTCGCTGTTACAGTTCATTGGTTTAATCCGCTTGTCTGGCTGATGTGGAAACTTCTGGTGCAGGATATTGAGATGGCCTGCGATGAGGCTGTGCTGGCTGTTCACAGCGGCGACATCAATGCCGATTATTCCCAGTCGCTTCTTAATTTTGCGGTAAAGCAGAATATTTTCATCGCTTCTCCACTTGCTTTTGGCGAAGGCAACACTAAAAAGCGTATAAAAAATATTTTATCCTTGAAAAATAACAAGAAAAAGGTTACAATATTTACTATCATTATTCTCGTTGTTGTCGTGCTTGTATGCATTCTTCATCCAAAGGAAGTTATCAATTCACGTGATGTTGAAGGCGTGTATTTTGAAGATACAAAGCTTTCGGAAAACGCCGCAAATGCTTTGGTTTTCACTATAAACAACAATGATAAGGGCAGATTCTACTCCGGTTTTTATGAAGGCACAGTTTCCGATTCCGATGATGTTGTCATAATTAAAATGAATGACGGCTCACGATATCAGCTCCATTACTGGTACAACAGCGGTTATTCCTTCAACCCGCTTCATCCGGGCGAGGACGATTACTGCAGTATTCTCACCTACTTTGATGCCGATGGTTATGTGCAGAAAAAGTGGAAAATGGAATACTATTTTGACGGCAACTATCTCCGCTGGCGCGATACCTATGGGCTTGATGTACCGTTTCCTTTCGGCAGCAGTTTTGTGCCACAGTACAAGGTTTACGAAAACTGGGATTCCGTCGATTTTGCCAGACGCTTCTTCTTTGGCTCTGATATGAGCTTTTCATTTGATAGGTTTGGCGAAACAGCAACCAATTTCGGCAAGTTTGAGTTTATCGATCTGACAAAGGACAATTTTGACAGATATTTCAGCGATTCTGTATGGTATGACAAGATGAGCGCCGCTCAGCTTCGCAGGGATAACCAGAATGCTATGCGTGTTGTGAATGACGGCGAAATGTATTATCTGCTCAGCCAGAATGACGGGATTCTGCTCCTTTTGTACGGCTATTATGATGCCGAAGGCGAGGTTGACCCGTATTCCGATGATTCATTATTCAAGTGGTGCTGTGCCCTCAGCGAGCGCAGAGGGGTGACAAAGCTGACTCTCGAACAGGTTAATGAGCAAGACAGCCTTGGCGTTGCTGAAATCACTGATATAGCTGAAATTGACAGCTTCCTTTCGGCTACATTACAGGCTGAAACTGCGTTTTATAAGCCGAAGGATGTATCCGAAATCGAAAAGCTTTACAACTATCTTAAAATTACAATGTGGTATGGCGATGAGTCTGAAACGATATACCTTTACAATATCGGCGGCGATTATGTGCTCGACCATACTCCGTACGCCACATATCAGATAGAGCGTGAAAACTCTGTACACATGTATAAAATCTACTCAAAATATACTGATTAAAACAGAAAGCAGGTGATTTTCTGGTCTGGGAATACAATTTTCTGATGTTTATACGCGAAAATCTCACATCTCCCCTTATGGACAGCATAATGAAATTTGTGTCTTTTCTCGGTAACGGCGGTCTTATATGGCTGGCGATAAGTCTTGTTTTTGTCTTCAGCAAAAGAACGCGCAAATGGAGCGTACTCATCTGGATATCTATGATAATGGGACTGTTTTTCGGCAATCTGATACTTAAAAATCTCTTTGCGCGAATAAGACCTTACGATTTATACAATGTCCCTATTATAATAGCACATCCAAGCGACTACTCCTTCCCTTCCGGGCACACGCTTTCCTCCTTTGCGGCGGCTATTGCGCTTTACAAATGCAATAAAAAATACGGCATTATCGCTCTTGCCTTTGCTGCAGTTATGGGTTTTTCCAGAATGTACCTGTTTGTTCATTATCCTACCGATATTTTAGGTGGAATTGGGCTGGCATTTGTCATGGTATTCTTTGCCGAGAGAACCATTGATTTTGTTGAGAAAAAGCTTAAAAGGATATAAAAATAACCTGAGAGTTTTAACGCTCTCAGGTTTTATTTTTTACTTTTTTGCAATAAGTTCGGCAGTTGTGGAAACTGAGCCGTAGACGATATTTATTGCGCCTGTATTGTCAAGTCTGTTGAGAAACTCTATTGCTTCCTTATCTTCCTCTGTCAGCGTGACTTCAACATAATTTTCCATTTCCATAACGCCCGATGTAACTATCGTTTCAAACTGGCGATTCATCATAACATCTGTGATTTTATCGTGAATGGCATCAAGATAAGCCTTTGAATATTTAACTTCTCTGAATTTAGCAAGCTCAGCATTGACATTCATATCTGCGCAGACCTTTTCGCGGTTTTCGGGAGTGTCCTCTGTGAGAAGAACAACAAGCTCCTGCTTTTCATCAAGATAGCAGCCTCCGTAAATATCGAAATTATTCTTCAACGCACTTTCCGCATCAGGCCACGGATGGAAAACATCGCTTGTTTCAACTTCCGTTGTCGTCTGCGTTGTTTCTGTGCCTACAAGCGCACCTTCATAGATGATTTTGTCCTCTTTAGCGCCTGCTGAAAATTCATTTATCGTCCCCTGTTCTTCTTTGCTTTCCATTGTTATCATTGCATTTGTAGCTGTTGTTGTCGGTCTGCCGGCTGTATTGAACGAATCGGCAATTCTTATTCCTGCAATTACAAACGCAAAGCAAGCGGCTGCGGCTGTGACTTTCAGCCACACAGGCATTGATTTTTTAACCTGTGGGATATTGCTGTCGAGTTCACCGATAGCTTCAAATAAATCTTCTTTTTTCATATTGAAAATCCCCTTTCTGTAAGATGATCCTTTAATTTATTTCTGGTTCTGCTCAGGCTGACCGCAATATGATTTTCGCTCTTTCCATATTTTTTAGCTATATCTTTCATGCTCATTGCATGCCAGTAACGGCAGATAAAATATGCTTTCTTCTCGATTTTTAACGTGTCAAGAAAATCGGCAATTGCTCTGACCAGTTCTTTTCTGTCGATTTCCGCTTCGGGAGTGTCTTTGCCTGAAACAATTTCGCCAAGCTCATCAAGAATAAGCGGCACATCACTTCCGCCGCGTTTCTCAGCCGTTATTCTGCGGTATTTGTCAAAGGCAATGTTGCGGATTATTCTTGATGCATAAGCCTGCAGGCTGAGCGGTTTTAAAGGCGGAATGGTATTCCATATTTTCAAATAAGTATCATTTATACATTCTTCCTCGTCTTCACGGTTTGCAAGGATATTTGCCGCTATTTTACGCAGATATGAACCATATTTTTCATCGGTTTCTGAAATTGCGCTGTTGTCACGGGCAAAATATAAATCGATTATCATATTATCATTCATATTTTTCCTCCTTTCACCTATAAAGACGGAATACAGGGACATATATTACAAAATTTTCAAAACTATTTTTCTATACAACAAAAGCCCCCTGCGAAAGGAGGCTTTTGCTTATGTAAGCTTTAATTATGCCTTGTAAACGACCTTACCGTCGATAAGTGTGTACTTTGTCTGGTAGTCGATATCTGTAAGTGGGTTGCCGCAGTAGATAGCGATGTCAGCGTCCTTGCCAACTTCGAGAGAACCTACCGTATCATCGATGCCGATGATCTTAGCTGGGTTGATTGTGATAGCCTTCCAAGCTTCCTGTTCATCCATACCAGCCTTAACAGCCATACCTGCGCACATTGGGAGGTGTTCAAGTGGGATTACGTTAGCGTCTGTGATGATGCAGATGAGCATACCAGCCTTGTTGAGGATACCAGGTGTCTTGAAGGACTTTTCACGAAGTTCATACTTGCTCTTGGAGCCGAAAGATGGACCTACGAGAGCTGGGAGACCTTCAGCAACGAGTTCGTCAACGATGAGGTGACCTTCTGTGCAGTGGTCAAGAGTAATCTTAAGGCCGAATTCCTTAGCAATTCTGATGGATGTGAAAATGTCATCAGCGCGGTGTGCGTGAGCCTTGAGAGGGATTTCCTTTCTCATAACTGGGAGCATAGCTTCGAGCTGTGGATCAAATGCTGGCTTCTTTGTGCCGTTCTTTTCAGCTTCTTCGAGTTCTTCCATATATCTCTGAGACTTTGCAAGGAAAGTTCTGAGTGTAGCAGCTGTAGCCATTCTTGTAGATGGGCTTCTGCCCTTGCCGTTGTAGCAGCGCTTTGGATTTTCGCCGAATGCGCACTTCATAGCAACTGGGTTCTTGATGATCATATCGTCAATACGCTTACCAACGTTCTTCATAGCGAGGAATGTACCGCCAACAACGTTTGCGGAGCCAGGGCCTGTAACAGATGTTGTAACACCTGCTGCAACTGCGTTTGCGAAAGATTCGTCCATTGGGTTGATAGCGTCGATAGCACGGAGCTGAGCTGTGATAGGATCTGTGATTTCGTTAACGTCGTTACCTTCGAAACCGATACCTTCTTCCATCATACCAACATGGCAGTGACCATCGATGAGACCTGGTGTTACGATGCAGCCAGCTGCGTCGATAACTTCAACATCTGCAGGAGCATTAACTTCCTTGCCAACAGCAACGATCTTCTTACCATCGATAAGAATCTGGCCGTTTTCGATATCTTCGCCTACCATTGTCTTAACAAGACCATTTTTAATCAAAATCATTTTGGGTTCCTCCATAATAAGTTTTAGTAGTATTATAATACTATACATATTAAAATTAGTCAAGTTATAATAGTATTTTTATATATTTTTCACAAATGAGTTTGTGCATTTTTGTAAAAATAAACGGCATCCAAATGGATGCCGTTTTAAAATCATTCAGCTGTTTCACCTTCTGCAGGGTTTTCCGCAGGAACTTCTTCAGTTGTTTCAGCAACACCTGTGTAGAGTTCTTCGAACTCCTTGGCATCGATGATTTCCTTCTGGAGAAGTCTTTCAGCAACTCGTACGAGTGCGTCCATCTTCTCATTGAGGATATTTTCACATCTTGCAAATGCATCGTCAAGAATGATCTTGATTTCGCTGTCAACAAGAGAAGCCATCTGTTCGGAAAGATTCTTGCTTGTTGTGAAGTCTCTGCCGAGGAAGACTTCGTCATGAGCGGAGCCGACAACCATATTGCCGACCTTTTCACTCATACCGTACTTTGTTACCATAGAACGGGAAATCTGTGTTGCTCTTTCGAGGTCATTGGATGCGCCTGTGGAGATGTCACCCATAATGAGCTTTTCAGCTACACGACCACCGAGGAGTGTTACGATTTCATCCATCATATCATTCTTTGTTGTATAGAACTTATCCTCTGTCGGGCGGGAGAGAGTAAAACCACCTGCTCTGCCGCGAGGAACGATGGAAATCTGATGAACAGGGTCCTGAGACGGGAGATATCTTGTTGCGATAGCATGACCTGCTTCATGATATGCTGTAAGCTTTCTTTCCTTTTCACCCATCACGCGGTTCTTCTTTTCGTTACCCATGATGACCTTGAGGAATGCTTCATCAAGCTCAACTGCTGTGATGACCTTATTACCCTTCTTTGCTGTGATTATAGCAGCTTCGTTGAGAAGGTTTTCGAGGTCCGCACCTGTGAAGCCTGCTGTTGTCTTTGCAATGGATTCGAGAGCAACATCATCTGCGATAGGCTTCTTTCTTGAATGAACCTTGAGAATTTCAAGACGTCCTTTGATATCAGGAACGCCTACATAAACCTGACGGTCGAATCGTCCCGGACGGAGAAGCGCTCTGTCGAGGATGTCAGCACGGTTTGTAGCAGCCACAACGATAACACCTGTATTGTTGCTGAAACCGTCCATTTCAACGAGGAGCTGGTTGAGAGTCTGTTCTCTTTCATCATGACCACCGCCAAGACCTGCGCCACGCTGACGACCTACTGCGTCGATTTCATCGATGAACACGATAGCCGGAGCATTCTTCTTTGCATTTTCAAAGAGATCTCTTACACGGCTTGCGCCGACACCGACATAGAGTTCAACGAAGTCAGAACCGGAGATTGTATAGAATGGAACGCCAGCTTCACCTGCAACAGCTCTTGCAAGGAGAGTTTTACCTGTACCCGGAGGGCCTACAAGGAGAACGCCCTTTGGAATTCTTGCGCCCATAGCCGAGAAGCGCTGAGGATTCTTGAGGAATTCAACAACTTCCTTGAGTTCTTCCTTTTCCTCATCGGCACCGGCTACATCGTCAAATGTGACCTTCTTACCGTCTGTCGGAGTGAAAAGCTTTGCCTTGGATTTGCCGAAGTTCATACCACCTGCTGCGCCGCCCTGCTGCTTGTTCATGATAAAGAACCAGAACGCAAACATCACCACCATAATGATGATATAAGGGAGGAACATCATAAGTATGCCGCCCGATTCTTCCGGATATGACTGGCTTTCGATAATGCCTGCACTTCTCTGTTCCTTGATGAGATCACCTACATCATAGAGGAAAACATCTATGCTTGGAATTGTTGTCTTGATGATCTCTTCACTCTGAAGTTCAAGAGCAATAGTTGTGCCGCTGATGGAGAAATTCTTAACCTGTTCCTGTTCGAACATTTTTACTACATCGGAATACACATACACCTTTTCACGTGTGCTGTTGAGCACGCCCGCACTTGTGCCTATGAGAATAAGCAGCACAATGATGTATATGCCGATACCACGATTTTTCTTATTCAATCCTGCCTCCTATATTAAGTTATTTTTATCTTATTTCTGATATATCTCTGGCTTGAGAATGCATACATCCTTGAGGTTACGATATTTTTCAGCATAGTCAAGGCCATAACCTACAACGAATTCATCAGGAATATCCATGCCCTTGTACTTGATAGGAACATCGACTCTTCTTCTTGATGGCTTGCTGAGCAATGTGCAGATTTCAAGGCTCTTAGGCTTTCTTGCTTTAAGCACCTTGAGAAGATAACTGAGAGTTACACCACTGTCGATAATATCCTCTACGATTATAACATCTCTTCCTTCGATATTTGTGTCCAAATCTTTAACAATTCTTACAACACCTGTGGTTTCCGTGCCCACACCATAGCTTGATGCACACATAAAATCCATCTGGCAATGGATTGTCATTTCTCTGTAAATATCAGAGAAAGCAATTACAGAGCCCTTGAGAATACAAACAAGCAAAGGATTTTTTCCTTCGTAATCTCTCGAAAGCTGTCTGCCGAGATCTGCGCACATTTCTGCTATTTTTTCTCTTGGAATGAGAACTTCTTTAATATCGTTTATCATATTTTATCCTCACGTTCCCGATTATATATCAGTAACTTTTTATTTTTAAGTTTTGCATTGATGCCGTCTGGCATCATAATATACTTAGGCGGAAATTTATTATAAACCAAATCTGCCGCCGCGTCAAGATGGACAGAAGAAAGTTTACCCATATCACCGCCGATTTTTTCGTATCCCAGCTGGATAATACGTTTTAAAAAGCCTTTTTCCTGTTTTTTAAGCTCTTTTATATCAAGAGCGAGTATGTTTTCATCGCCATTCCAGACAGAATGGTTTTTTATAAGGAAATCAGCAGCCGCCTGTTCGATAAAAGAATTTTCTTCCCTTATGCGCATACCTGCATTGGCGATATTTGCCAATGCATTTTCATTTATCTCAGGCAGAATCGGAAATACATTCAACCTGAGCTTGTTTCTTGTGTAATCTTCAGTGAAGTTGCTTTTATCAACGGCAACTTCCCTGCTTCCCACATACTCTTCGATCATCGCTCTCGAAAGACACATCACCGGACGGATTATATTATCACGCACCGGAGGAATGCCGCCGAGACCGCGCAGCCCCGAGCCTCTCAATAAATTGAGGAGCACAGTTTCTGCATTGTCGTTGAGATTATGAGCTGTAGCTATCTTATTGCAGCCACTTTCTTTTGCTGTCCTTGCCAGAAAATCGTACCGAAGCTCGCGTGCACCTTCTTCTGTACCTTTCTTATTCGCTTCACAATAGGAAATCGTATCTCCGTATTCGTGATAGAAAGGGATTCCAAGCTCGGCGCACAGGTTTTGCGCTATCTGCTTTTCATGTTCGGCTTCTTCCGGACGTAGTCCGTGAGAAAAATGAGCCGCCGACACTTCAATTTTCAGAATATTCTTTATTTCGCACAACAGGCATGTCATCGCGACGGAATCAGCTCCCGCCGACAGCGCGCACAGCACTCTGTCTCCCGCTTTCAGCATTCCATGTTCTCTGACAAAGGAAAGAACTTTATCCTTCATTGTGCACCGTATCCCTGCTTGAGAATGAGGTGAACTGACCGAGCCACTGCATTTCAACAGTACCGACTTCACCATGACGATTCTTTGCGATTATACATTCAGCTACATTCTTTTTGTCTGTATCCGGATTATAATAGTCGTCACGATAGAGGAACATTACAATGTCGGCATCCTGCTCGATAGCGCCCGATTCACGAAGGTCGGAAAGCATAGGACGCTTATCCGATCTGCCTTCTGCCGCACGGGAAAGCTGTGAACAGCACAGCACCGGAACATTAAGCTCTTTCGCCATAATTTTAAGACCACGGGAGATTTCACTGACTTCCTGAACACGGTTATCTGTCTTTTTCGAGCCCTGCATAAGCTGGAGATAGTCGATGATGATAAGGCCGAGCTTGTCGCCGAGACGACGGCACTTTGCCTTCATTTCAGATACTTTAATATCCGACTGGTCATCGATAAGGATATTCAGCTTATTGAGATTTGCGCTGGCGCCTGCAATCTTGATCCATTCTTCGTCTGTCAGGTTGCCCATTCGAAGCTTTTTACTGTCTACCAGAGCTTCACTGGAGAGAAGACGGGATGCAAGCTGGTCCTTGGACATTTCCAGCTGGAATATAACTACCGTCTTGCCCGAAGCCTTTG
>JAFSBG010000043.1 GCA_017441945.1 Clostridia bacterium | reverse complement strand
GTAGCCATTCCGCAATATGGGCATATATAGTTTACATTTATCATGGCTCCACTTTCATCTTTAACAATTATCTCCCACGAAGTTGCAGTCGTTCTCTTTGCCATCCTCATTTTCCTCCTCTTTAATAATTTGATTCTTCCAGTTATTCTTTTCTTTATAGTACTTATTAAGTTTTTTTATGATATATATCCCACCAGCAAATGTACACATTGAAGCCATTGTAATAATTGATCCTTTAATTTCACCTCTATTAAAGCCATAACTATATCCATTAAAAAAACCTTCACTGTAACCCTTTTCGCTACCTACAAAAATCATTTCTCCTGCAAGTTTTCGTAAACCGCCACCCATACTTCCATCGCCATATTCGCATAATGTATGATTCATTACACTCGCTGATGAATATGAAGCTTGTAAAATATCACAAAGTTCTGACATAATTATACCTCCTTATTTTTATGATATAATTATATATCCGTGTGACTATTATATCAAGTTTTTCGTCTTAACTAAATGTCAGACTTTCTGACATTCCCAATTTTTTCCATTTGATTCAAAAGTTCTATTGCGTATTCATTTCCTAGGTAAATAAGATTTCGCATATATTCATTAAAAAGAAAATAATTAAGTCCTTCCCCATACTCATTATCTGTAAACTTGACAGCATATCTCAACGCCAAATAATAATCTGCAATGTCTTTCCATTCATTTGTATCTTTTAGCACTTTAATTATGGCAAAAAAACTTTTTTCATTTTCTTTATAAAACTTTACTTGTTCATTATTATTTTCATCACTATCTGCATCTTTCAAATAATACTTTAATGTTTTATGATCTATATATCCCCATTTTTCAATAGTGTTTTTTAACTTTGTATAATCATTGTTCCAAGAATTGTATGATGCTATTCTTAGCAAAATTCCTATCATATTAACTAGAGCTTCTATCGTATGATTATTCTCCCAAGATTCAAGATACAAATTATAAACTTCCTCCCATTCCATATCACTCTTCATTTCCAAAGTTAGAAGATGTTTTTCAAGTGCTTCATAAAACAAATTATATTTCAATGCATTTTCTGAATATACAAATCTAAAAACTATATATTTGCTCAAATTAACGATATTATCTGCTTTTATTTCAAATCTTAATTTTTGCGATTCTTTCATATAATCAGTTGAAAGCATAAGTTGTTCAACTGGTATCCTAAAGTAATCTGCAATTAATTTCAATGTTGCTATATCCGGAAGATTATAGCCTTTTTCATAATTTGTAATGACTGTTCGTGTCACATGTAATTTGTCAGCTAAGTCTTTTTGTCTAATTCCGTAAAGTTTTCTAAAATATCTTATATTGCTCCCTATCCTTGAAATATCCATATTTTAACTCCTTTATATTATAAAAATTTGCAAAAGCCACCCTTGCGGATGGCTTTATTTTTACGCATTTTCCTTTGCTGAGAGGGTTTCGATGATTTCGTAGACTTCGAGGAGGCGCATTTCGGCGGCGTCCTTTGCTTCGGCAATACTTGCCAGCTTTTCATAATCTGTGGCGTACTTTTCCTCTTCCTTTGCGAAGAAATCAAGCTCGCGTTCAAGCTTTTTAGCCTCATTTTCAGCCGACTGAAGCTGCTTTTTCTCGTTATATGAAAGCCCCTTGCGGACCTTTTCAGGCTTTGGAACTTCGACCTTCTTTTCAGCCTTGACTTCCTTAGGAGCAGGGACCAAATCTGCCCTTCTGCGCTCCATAAAGGACTCAAACTCATCGTAAGAGCCGACAAAGTCGATGATTCCGCCGTTTTCCACCATCCAGATTCGGGTTGCGAAGCGGTTGATAAAATAACGGTCATGGGAAACGAACAGCATGGTTTCGGTAAACTCATCGAGAGAATCCTCAAGCCACTGGCGGGACGCCATATCGAGATGGTTTGTCGGTTCGTCGAGGAAGAGTGTATTTATCTGGTCATTCATAAAGAGGCACAGACGAAGGCGTGTCTTTTCGCCGCCCGACAGAACGGAAACCTCCTTGAAAACATCCTCACCAAGGAAGCTGTACGCCGCAAGGCGATTGCGGCATTCGGCTGTCGAAAGATTTGTTTCGTAAAGCAATGTATCGAGGACTGTGCGCTCAGGGTGGTCGAAACGGATTTCCTGAGGCAGGAAGCCGACTTTCAGCCCTGCGCCCTCGATGACCTTGCCGGAAAGCGGCTCGAGCATACCGAGAATCGTCTTTAAAAGTGTTGTCTTGCCGCAGCCGTTGTCACCCATAATGGCAACGCGCTCGCCGCGGAGAATGAGTGCTTCGAGTCTGTCGATAAGCACCTTATCAAAGCCAACTGACAGTTTATCAAGATAATATACTTCATCACCTGTACGGTTGGCTGTGTTGAACTTGCCCTTCATTTTATGGGCCTTTTTGACGCCTTCAAGACGCTCGATGCGGCTGATTCGCTTTTCCAT
>JAFSBG010000042.1 GCA_017441945.1 Clostridia bacterium | reverse complement strand
GGCAAAAAAACAGGCCGCTTTAGCGGCGGCCTGTGAAAGTTATGCGATTGGTGGCCTTTCAGTGCGCCTTAAGGCGCTGGCCGGTACGGTGCCCTTCTAGGGCTATTTCAAGCCACCAGTTGAACTGGTGGTTGTTGACTCTGAAAAAAACTATATATCCTATATAGTATGATAAAATCTATTGCCTAAAATGAAAAAATATTGTAAAATTAAAATATGACATTATGACCGCTGAGCGTCCCTTTATTCTGTCAGCGGTTATCTGAAAGGAGGAGTCAAAATGTCTATGTTTGAATTTTTCGGTCAGATGCTGAGCAATCCTATGCTTTTTGTATCAAGCCTGCTGACCATGGGTGTAATCCTTGTAAACGGCTGGACTGATGCCCCAAACGCTATCGCAACCTGCGTTTCCACTCGCGCCATCGAAGCCAAAAAAGCTATAATCATGGCGGCGATATTCAATTTCCTTGGCGTATTTGTCATGACAGCCATCAATGCTTCGGTTGCTATGACAATCTATAATATGGTCGATTTCGGCGGCGATGCACATCTTTCGCTCATCGCGCTGTGTGCGGCTATGGCGGCTATCGTTATATGGGCGACAGCGGCATGGTATTTCGGTATTCCTACAAGTGAAAGCCATGCGCTTATCGCAGGTATTTCGGGCGCGGCTGTCGCTATCCAGAACAGCTTCAGCGGTATCAATCCTGCTGAATGGGTAAAGGTGCTTTACGGTATCGTGCTTTCGACAATTTTAGGCTTCGGCCTCGGTTTCCTGTCCTCTAAGCTTGTAGTGCTTATCTTCAGACACAGAAACCGCGTTAAATCCGAGCGTTTCTTCTCAGGCGCGCAGATTGCAGGCGGCGCTGCAATGGCATTTACGCACGGCGCACAGGACGGCCAGAAATTTATGGCTGTTTTCCTTCTCGGCGCGGCATTTGCTGACGGCAATTCGACAACATCAAGTTTCGCTGTGCCAATCTGGCTTATGGTGCTCTGCTCTGTGATTATGGGTCTCGGCACAAGTATCGGCGGATACAGAATCATCAAGTCTGTCGGTATGGATATGGTAAAGCTCAAGCCTTATCAGGGCTTTGCGGCCGACTTTGCGGCAACCCTGTGCCTGCTTTTATCATCGCTCACAGGTATTCCTGTAAGTACAACTCACACAAAAACAACGGCTATCATGGGCGTTGGTGCGGCAAGAAGACTGAGCAACGTAAACTGGAGCGTTGTAAAAGAACTGGTGCTGACATGGGTATTCACATTCCCTGGCTGCGGTCTGCTCGGCTTCGGCATGGCTAAACTCTTCTTAATTTTATTTGCATAAGGAGTACAAATATGGCTAAGATCAAAAACGATTATTTTAAGCTTATTGAAAATCAGGTCGATCACTGTGTCAAGGCTGCCGATTATCTTGAGCAGATTCTGGCAAACTATGACCCTGCCCTCATTCCTGAACAGCGTAAGAAAATGCACGAGATCGAGCACAGCGCAGACCTTGTGCACCACGATATCACACGCAAGATAGCTGTCGAGTTCATCACTCCTATCGATCAGGAGGACATCGTTCAGCTCGTTCATATGATCGACGAAATCACAGACGCCCTCGACGAAGTTGTGGCTGAATGTTATACATATCACATCGACAAGCTTCCGCCATTTGTAAATGAGCTTATGGACGTTATCAAGCGCTGTGTAAAGGCTCTCCGTGAAGCTGTCGGCGAATTCAAGAACTTCAAGAAGCCTGACATTCTCCGTCCACTCATCATCAAGGTAAACGATATTGAATCGGACGGCGATGCTGTTTACGAAGAAGCTATGCACAAGCTTTTCGGCAGCGATATCGGTCACCGCGAGTTGCTTGCTTATAAGATTTTCTATGACAGCCTTGAAAACTGCTGTGACCTCTGCGAAGATGCGGCCGACATCATGGAACAAATCATGATGAAGAACACATAGTGTAATTTCAAACGAGGCAGGCTTGTATCGGTCTGTATACGCAGGAAATATACAATTACAGAACACTCTGAAAGGACAGTTTCGGCTGTCCTTTTCTTTTTGCTCCTCTTATTGCATATCTTTATGGAATATGATATTATTATGATAATAAAATTAACTTCAGGAGGAAGCCTATGTTCAACGTATATTACGATATGATAAACAAGAGAAAATCCTTCCACATAATGCCGGGGGAAAAGAAGATTTCCGGTCCTGAGCTCGATATGATAAAGAACCACTTTGCCCGCCTTGTGCCGCTTTGCGACAATATAAAAATCGCCTTTAAAATCGTTCAGCGCCATACAACAACATGGAAATGGGGCGAGTATGCCATCCTCGTTTACAGCGAGAAAAAGCCGAATTACCTTGCAAATATCGGCTATATGGTGCAGCAGCTTGAAATGTTCCTGACAGCCCTCGATATCGGCACCTGCTGGTGCGGTATCGGTCAGCCGAAGGCGGAGGACAAGACTTATGAGGGCATGGATTTTGCCATTATGCTCATTATGGAAAAGTCGGAAGAAAGCCAGTTCCGCAAATCCATGACTGAAGCCAAGCGTAAGGAAATGGGCAAAATCAAGACAGGCGAAGGCTTTGACAGCATTGCGGAGGTTGCCCGCTTTGCCCCATCCGCAGTAAATCTTCAGCCATGGCTTATGGAGTGCGAAGGCAATAAAATCAGAGTTTACAGAAAATCTATGCGAATGGCAAAGCTCAAATGGGATACATTAAGCTTCTTCCAGCGTATGGATGTGGGTATCTTCATTTTCTTTATCGAAATGTGCCTTAAACACGAAAAGAAGGACTTCACACGAACACTTTATGTGGATAAAGGCGAAGACATGAAGGAGCTCGTTGCGGAATATACGGTAAATGAGTAAAAATACAAAAGCCTCCCCTGTGCAAGGGGAGGTGGCACACGAAGTGCGACGGATGAGGTGTCATAAATCACAAAAGATTCTTCACTTCGTTCAGAATGACAAAAATGTAGGGGCGGGTTTCCATGCCCGCCCGCAAATGTAACAGAAAGGATATGCCTATGAAATCAAAACGCGGTAAAATTATATTCACGGGTGTAATTATCCTTGTCCTCGCCATAGCCGCATTTGTTTATAAACAGCCTGTGGAAATCGAGGATATGCATAAAGACTGGGATTTTGATGAATGTACAAAAATCAGGATTATTGCTATGCATGATGCCGATGGCGATTTTTATAAGACAGGCGATCTTGATGATTATTACTACTCGCTTGAAAAAGGTGACGAAGGCTTTGATGAAATGATTGCGTTGTTTGACGGAAGAGAGTTTATAAGGTCATTTAAGCGCGCAAAAGCAAATGTGGGCGGTACAGCATTTGCATATGTTGATTTTTGGTGGGACATAGAGTTTTTTGCCGATGGTAAGTTGCTAAGCGTAGATAATTTTGTCGGTAAAAAGGTTGTAGCTTCACTTCGGGATAAAGATGATGTGGATAGCTATAGAATTGCTATCGACAGAGATGACCCATGGCTGAGGGAAGTTCTGGACAGCATAATAAAATACGAAAAATAATCACAAAAAGTCCTCAACCGAGGACTTTTTTCATATAACAACATATAATGACTAATATAACATAATAGCTCTTAAAATCAATAAAAACATCATATTTCGCCTGTTGCATAGAACTTATGTCCACAAATTCTCACAGGCAAAATCCATAAGTTTATTGACATATTTTCCCACTTTCGCATATAATGAAATCAGGGAAACAAATCCCATAACATAAACAAATCCAACAAACGAAAGTGAGGGAAAACAAATGAAAAGACTATTGGCCTTAATGCTTTCCGCCGTGATGCTCATATCACTGTTTGCCGGATGTTCAAAACCAGAAGAAGAAACAACAACTGCCGCACCGACAACTGCAGCAAATTCTGAACCACAGAATGAGCTTGACAAGACAACTGTTGCCACAAGTGCAGGACAGAAAATGCGTACAGACGTTATAATTGCCGACGGCTTCGATATCGTCGGTTTCGACCCACCTGACTGTAACGACGGTTACTCGGGTACAATGTTCACAATGATTTATGACCGCCTTATGGAATTCGATGCAGCGGGCGAAGTTCAGCCTATGCTTGTCGAATCCTACGAAATGCCTTCCAAGACCGAGTACATATTCAAGCTTCACGAAGGCGTAAAGTTCCATAATGGCGACGAAATGACAGCCGAGGACGTGGTTTTCTCCCTTAACAGAGCAAATGCAAATCCAAAGTCCCAGGCAAACTTCCAGAATGTTATCGCAATCGAACAGATTGACAAGTATTCCTTCCGCATCGAAACTTCGGTGCCTTTCGCACCAATGCTCCTCAACCTTGCCCATACACAGACTTCCATCCTCAATAAGAAGGTTGTCGAAGCTGCCGAAGCAAACGGCGGCAAGTATGACGAAGAGGACATCTGCGGCACAGGTCCTATGATGCACGAAGAATATCGTCCTAACAACTTCTATAAGGTCGTCCGCTTTGACGATTACTGGAGAGGAAAGTCGAGAATGACATCTCTCACAAGAAAGATCATCCCTGAAGCTTCCTCCCAGACTATCGCTCTTGAAGCAGGCGAAGTTGACTACATCGGCTCGCTCAACTCCATCGACATCGACAGAGTTAAGGCAAATCCAGACCTCAAGACAGTTGAAATGGTATCCAATAACATCGCTTACATGGGCTTCAATACAACAAAGGCTCCGTTTGACAATGCAAAGGTAAGACGCGCTCTCCAGTATGCATCCAACAAGGAAGCTATCGTTGAAGTTCTCTATGAAGGCTACGGCATCCCATGTACTTCTGTATTCCCGACAGTAGGCGTAGGCTTTAACGACGAGCTTGACGGCTATTCTTTCGACCTTGAAAAGGCAAAGGCTCTCCTTGCAGAAGCAGGCTATGCAGACGGTATTGAATTTGAAGTTACAGTTTCCTCCGATATCCGTTCCCGTGCAGCGCAGATTCTCCAGCAGGACTACGGACAGATCGGCGTTACTATCAACATCAACCTTATGGAATTCGGCGCAATGCTCGATTATCTCTCGAGAAAAGACCACGAAGCATGGATCATGTCGTGGGGCGGCGCTACAAATCCTAACAATACTCTGACAAACAACTTCCATACAGACGCAGGCGGTCCGACAGGCAACCGTATGTGGTATTCCAACCCTGAAGTTGACAGAATGATTGAAGAAGCACGTGAAGAATTCGACGTTGAAAAGAGAAATGCAATCTATAAGGAAATCCAGGCAGTTATCATGGAAGACTCCCCATGGATTCCGCTTCTCCAGCAGACTTATGTTGCAGGTATGCACAAGGGTCTCGACGGTGTAATCATGCACGAACACGGCTCGAGATACTATCACGATATGGTAGTTTACGAAGACTAAGTTATAATAATAAAAGCCTCCCACTAATGGCGGGTGCTCGTAAAACAGTTAAACCAAAAATTTAACTAATTTACGGCATCTGTCAGACGGGGTTGGCTAAACAAAAGTTAGCGATACTTGGTTTGATAACCGAGTATCGCTTCTTTTTTTACCCGTAAAAACGCTT